>NZ_JBQTHF010000025.1:0-97673 GCF_052390155.1 Actinokineospora sp.
CAACGCACCCACGGCCAAATGCAACGCCACCAACGACGAACTACACGCGGTATCCACAGTGACCGCCGGACCCTGCAAACCCAAGGTGTAGGACACGCGCCCGGAGATCACGCTGGAGGCGTTGCCGCTACTGACATATCCGTCGAGCACATCAAGCCCGTGGCGCTCGTAGTCGCCGTAGTCGGAACTCATCGCGCCGACGAAGACGCCGGTGTTGCTGCCGTGCAGCGTCTCCGGCCGGATGCCCGCGCGCTCCAGCGCCTCCCAGCAGGTCTCCAGCACGACGCGCTGCTGGGGGTCCATGGACTGCGCCTCGCGCGGGGAGATCCCGAAGAACCCGGCGTCGAATAACTCGACCTCCGATAAGAAGCCGCCCTGTCGCGAATAGCTCTTCCCCACCGCGTCCGGGTCCGGGTCGAACACACCCAGCGCGTCCCAGCGCGCCGGGAACTCACCGATCGCGTCCCCACCCGAGGACAGCAGCTCCCAGAACGCCTCCGGCGAGTCGACACCGCCCGGCAGCCTGCACGCCATCGACACCACGGCGATGGGCGCGCCGCGCTGTGCTTCCAGGTCCGCAGCGCGCTTCTGCAGCGCGCGAATGGCGGGCAGCGCCAGCTCCATCCGGTCCTGGCTTGGGTTAGTCATCACACAACCTCGATCCGGTTCGGCGTCGCCAGGCTCAGAGTTCGAGCCCGAGCAGGGCGTTGAGTTCGGCGTTGATGTCATCGAGCGAGCGGTCGTCCGCGCTCGCCGGGGCAGCCGCGGCGATGGGCACCCCGAGCGCGGACTCGGCCAGGCGCACCATCTGGTCGAGCAGGCCGCTGTCGGCCAGCCGCTGAGGCGAGACCCGGTCGAGCGCCCAGGCGAGCCGCTCGCCGGGGTCCTCCCCGGAATCAGCGGCGCCCGGCGCGAAGTCCAGCAGTTCCAGGAGCAACCCGGTGATGGCGGCCGGGGTCGGGTAGTCGAAGGCGAGCGTGGCGGGCAGCGGTGTCCCAGCCGCCGCTGCCAGCCTGCGGCGCAACTCGACGGCCATGAGCGAGTCCAGTCCGATCCCTTTGAGCACCCCGTGCGGGGAGAGCGACTCGGCGTCGGCGATGCCGAGCACCGCGCCCACCTCAGCCAGCACAACCTTCTCGGCGAGTGCGGCGCGCCCGGCGACAGGCGCGGCGAGCAGCCGGTCGCGCAGCGTCTCCGCGGCCCGCGCGGGCGCGGGCCGCGGAGAGCGCCGGACCAGGGCGCGCACCATCGCGGGGACCTCGTCGGGCTCGGTCCGCGCGCGCAGGTCGAGCCGGACCGGCACCAGATGCGCGGCATCGGCCGCGAGCGCGGCGTCGAGCAGCCGCAGCCCGTCGGCCACCGAGAGGGGCGCGATGCCCTGCCTGCGGATGCGGTCGAGTTCCGGCAGGCCAAGGTGCGCGGTCATGCCGGCGCCTGTCTGCGCCCACAGTCCCCACGACAGGCTGGTCGCGGGCAGGCCCTGGGCGCGCCGGTGCGCGGCAAGGGCGTCGAGGAAGGTGTTCGCGGCCGCATAGGTGCCCTGCCCAGCGGTGCCGAGCGTGCCCGCCACGGAGGAGAACAACACGAAAGCGGTCAGGTCCAGGTGGGCTGTCAGCTCGTGCAAGTGCGCCGCACCATCGGCTTTCGGGGCGAGGACGCCACGCAGCCGGTCGGCGTCCTGACCGGTGAGCAGGCCGTCGTCGAGCACGCCTGCCAGATGCAGCACCGCCGTCCAACTGTCCGAAGTAGACAGTACGCGGGCGACGTCGGCGCGGTCGCCGACGTCGCAGGCGAGCACGTCGACCGACTCGGCGCCCGCCGCGCGCAGGGTCTCGGCCAGGTAGGCCGCGCCAGGGGCGGCGGGGCCGCGGCGCGAGATCAGCACCAGCCTCCGCACACCGTGGTCGCGCACCAGGTGTTCGGCGACGGCGGCACCCAGTTCGCCGGTACCGCCGGTGATCAGCACCGAACCATCCGGGTCGAACGCGACCGACCCGGCCCCGGCCGACGCCCGGACCAGGCGGGCGGCCAGCACCTCGCCGCCGCGCACGGCCAGTTCGGGTTCGTCCGCGACCGCCAGCGCCCGGTCCAGCCCGACGCCGTCGGCGACGTCGATCATCCGGATGACCCGGTCCGGGTGCTCGCGGCGAGCGGTGCGCAGCAGCCCCCACAGCGGCGCCTGGGCCAGACCGGCGACCGCGTCACCGGGAGCCGCGGCCACGGCGTTCCTGGTGAGCCACACCAGATCCGCGTCGGCCAGGCGTGACTCGGCCAGCAGCGCTTGGAGCATCCGCAGCGCCGTGGCCGCCGCGTCCCGCACGACGGACTCTCCGGTGGCGTCCACCAAGACGACCACGGGCCGGTTTCCGCCGTCCAGATGCCGCCGCAGTTCGTCCAGGTCGGCGACCGACGGCAGCCCCAGCAGGCCGGTCCCGCCCAGCACCAGGGCAGGTGGCGCGGTGGGCACGGCGAGGGGAACCGGCTGGAACCGCACCCGATACAGGTCGCGGACCCCGCTCGCCGCCCGAATCTGCGCGGCGGTGGCGGGACGCAGCCGCAGCGTGCCGCGCAGCACGGGCCTGCCCGCGGCGTCCGCGGCCCAGATCGCGGCGCCGGAGCCGTCCACGAGGTCGAACCGGACCCGCAGGGCGGTCACGCCGTCGGCGTGGAGTTCCACATCGGACCACTCGAACGGCAGTTGCACCTGCCCGGGCTCGACTGGCAGCACGGCCGCCAGCGTGTGCAGTGCGGAGTCGAGGGCGGCCGGGTGCAGCCCGAAGCCGCCCGCCGCGACCGACGCGGGCAAAGCGACCTCGGCGTAGGCGGTGTCGCCATCCCGCCACAGGCCGGTGAGCCCCTGGAAAGCGGGCCCGTAGCCGAGACCTCGCTGCGCGAGTTCAGGGTAGAGGCCGCCGATGTCCACGGCGTCCGCCGCGCTCGGCGGCCATTCGCGAAGGTCCGGCGCGGCCGGGGCCGCGCGGTGCTCGGCGAGCGTGCCCGCCGCGTGACGCGTCCAGTCGCCGTCATCGCCTTCGGGCAGGCTGAACAGCTCGATCCCGGTCCCGTCGACGCGGACTTGCAGCCGCACGGGCCCGGCCAGCACCAGCGGGTGCTCCAGGGTCAGCTCACCGATCCCGGCCGCGCCCACCGCGACCGCCGCCGCGACCGCGACGTCCAGCAGCGCCGTGCCAGGCAGGACCACCGACCCGAAGACCGCGTGGTCGGCCAGCCACGGCCAGTCCGCAGGCGCGATCCGGCCACTGAGTACGTGCCCGGCGCCGTCTGCCAGCGCGACGACCGCCGAGAGCCATGGGTGCGCGCCTGGCTCGGCCGCGGCACTCGGGCGCGCCGGGTCGGTCCAGTGGCGGGTGCGCCGGAAGGGATAGGCGGGCAGTCCGACCGGACGCGCGGACGACACGGCGAGCACCTCGTGCCAGTCCAGCCGGTGGCCGTGGCCGTGCAGCGTCACCGCCGCCGCCAGCGGCGACTCCGCGCGCAGGGACGGGACGAACACCCCGTCCGCCAGCGTGGCGGCGGCCATCGCGGTCAGCGTGGAGCCGGGACCGCATTCGAGGAAGCCGCCGATCCCCCGATCTCGCAGGGCGGCCAGGGCGTCGGTGAAGCGGACGGCCTCGCGCGCCTGCCGCTGCCAGTGGGCGACCCAGTCCGCGTGCGCGGCGTGGTCGAGCGGCTGTCCCGTCAGAGTGCTGATGACCGGCGTGTGCGGGGCAGCGAACCGGCAGGTGGCGGCGACAGCGCCGTACTCGGCGAGCATGCCGTCCATGTGGGGGCTGTGGAAGGCGTGCGACACGCGCAGCCGCCGGACCTTGCGCCCGCGCTCGGCGAACCGGTCCGCCAGCAGTTCCACTGTGGACACCTCGCCGCTGATCACGGTCTGGTGCGGCGTGTTCAGCCCGGCCACCGCCACCCCCGCGACGCCGTCCAACTCGGCGCGCACCTCGGCTTCACCGGCCTCGACCGACACCATGGCGCCGCTATCGGGACACTGCTGCATCAGCGCGCCGCGCGCCGCGACCAGCCGGGCGGCGTCGGTGAGCGACAGCACGCCGCCCGCGTGCGCCGCGGCGATCTCGCCGACCGAGTGGCCTGCCAGCGCCGCGGGCTCAAGACCCCACGAGCGCCACAGCCGAAACAGCGCGATCTCCACAGCGAACATGGCGGGCTGGGTGTATGCCGTCTGGTGCACCAGGTCCGATCCGCCGAGCACCAGATCGGCCAGCGGCCGGTCGAGGTGCTCGGCGAATGCCGCGCCCACCTCGTCGAAAGCCTCACGGTAAGCGGGGTAT
Organism: Actinokineospora sp.; assembly: GCF_052390155.1. NCBI lineage: Bacteria > Bacillati > Actinomycetota > Actinomycetes > Pseudonocardiales > Pseudonocardiaceae > Actinokineospora > Actinokineospora sp. Next base: position 4,308 of record NZ_JBQTHF010000025.1, read on the forward strand.
CGCTCGTACAGCGCCGCGCCCATGCCAGGGTGCTGGTTACCCTGGCCGGTGAACAGCACGGCCACGGAACCGTCCCCGGTCAAAACCGGGGCCGTGCCCGCGGCCACGGCCCGCAGTCGGGCCGCCGCGTCGGCCGAGTTGGCGGCGACAACGCCCGCGCGGTGCGTGAAGTGGGTGCGGCGCAGCGCGGCGGTGGCGGCGACCTGGGCCATGGCGGCATCCGGGTGCTCGTCCAACCAGGACGCCCAGCGGTCCGCCTGCGCCCGCACCGCGGTCTCGTCCTTGCCGGACAGCAGGACCGGCCAGTCGCCCTCGGCGGCCTCGGCGGCGGCCTCGATGGGTGGCTCCTCCAGGATCAGGTGCGCGTTCGTGCCGCTGAGCCCGAACGACGAGACCCCGGCGCGGCGGACCCGGTTCGCCGTTCGCGGCCAGGGGGCAGGCTCGTCGACCACCCGGACCGGCAGTTCGGCCCACTCGATGTGCTGATTGCGCGGCGAACTGTGCGCGGTGGCGGGCAGTTCCTCGCGCCGCAGCGACGCCAGGACCTTGACGACGCCCGCGATGCCCGCGGCCGACTCCAGGTGCCCGATGACGCTCTTGGCCGTCCCGATGCCCAGCGGCGCGGATCGCCTGCCGCGGTGCACCTCGGCCAGTGCCCGCACCTCGACCGGGTCGCCGAGCGCGGTCCCGGTGCCGTGGCACTCGACGTAATCGAGGTCCCCCGGCTCCAGCCCAGCGGATCGCAGCGCGCCGCGCAGCACCTCCTGCTGGGCGGACCCGTTCGGCGCGGTGATCCCGCTGCTGGCGCCGTCGTGGTTCACCGCGCTGCCCCGGATCACACCGAGCACGCGGTGTTCGGCCGCCACGGCCGCCGACAGCCGCATCATGGCGACCATGCCGACACCCTCGCCGCGGCCGTAGCCGTCGGCCGCCGCGGAGAACGTCTTGCTCCGCCCGTCCGGCGACAGCGCGTGCGAGCGGCTCAGCGCGATGAACGAGCCGGGGTCGGCGAGCACCTGAACTCCGCCCGCGACGGCGAAGTCGCACTCGCCGTTGCGCAGCGCCGCACAGGCCAGGTGCAGCGCGACCAGCGACGACGAGCACGCAGTGTCCACCACCATGGCCGGACCCCGCAGCCCGAGGTGGTAGGCGACGCGGCCTGCCAGGAAGCTGGGCAGCGCTCCGGTGAGCGTGTAGGTGTCCTGCGGGTCGCCCGCGCGGTGCCTGCCGTACTCGCCCGGACCCGCGCCGACGAACACACCGGTGGTCGAGTCGCGCAGGTCAGCGGGCCGGATGCCCGCGTCCTCCAGCGACGTCCAGGCCGCCTCCAACACCAACCGCTGCTGCGGGTCCATGGGCGCGGCCTCGCGCGGGCTGATCCCGAAGAACGCGGCGTCGAATCCCGCGATGTCCGGGAGCAGCGAGGCGGACCGGACGTAGGTCCTGCCTTCGGCGTCGGGGTCGGGGTCGTACCAGGCGGCAATGTCGAAGCGCTCCGCGGGGATCGCCGTGACGGTGTCGCGGCTCCCGGCGAGCACGTCCCACAGGCTGTCCAGGTCGTGCGCGTCGCCCGGCATGCGCAGCCCGACGCCGACGACCGCGATCGGCTCGTCGGCGCGCGCCCGCGCCGCTTCGGTGCCCGGAATGGCGACGTCGAGGCCGAGTTCGGCCAACAGCCAGCCGATGACCGCATCGACGTTCGGCTGCTCGTAGACGATGGTCTTGGGCACCGCGACCCCGACGCGCGCGGCGAGGTTTGCGCTGAAGGCGACCGCGAGCATCGAGTCGAAGCCCAGGTCCGTGAAGCCGGTGAGCGGGTCGAGCGAGTGCGGGTCGCGGACTCCGAGCACGGCGGCGGCCTCCTCTGCCACCAACTCCCGCACCGCCGCCGCGGCCATGTGCGCCGCCGCGACAGCGGTCGCGGTCGGCCGGGCCTCGGCTATCCCGTCGAGCAGCGGCCGAACGCGGTTGAGCCGATACGCCGCGGCCGCGGGCGACCAGTCGATGTCGGCCACGACGAGGGACCGCCCGGCCACCACGGCCGCGTCGAGCCCGCGCAGGGCGTGGTCCGGCCGCATCGGCCGCAGTCCCATGCCGCGGAGCTGGGCCTCGGCGGTCCCCTGGGCCATGCCGCCGCCCGCCCACGGCCCCCAGGCGACGCTGACGCCCGGCAGTCCCAGCGCCCGGCGGTGCGCGGCCAGCGCGTCCAGTGCGGCGTTGGCCATCGCGTAGTTGCCCTGTCCCGCGTTGCCAAGGACACCGACGACGGAGGAGAACAGGACGAACGCGTCGAGGTCGCGGTCCGCGGTGAGTTCGTGCAGCCACCGCGCGGCGGTGACCTTGGGCCGCATCACCGCGGCGACCGCGTCCGCGTCGAGGTGGGTCAGCAGGCGGTCGCCCAGCACCCCCGCGGTGTGGAAGACCGATCGCACCGGCGTGCCTTCGCGATCGAGCCGGTCGACCAGCCGCGCGAGCTGGTCCCGGTCGGTGACGTCGCACGACTCCTGGGTGACCCGCACACCCGCCGCGAGCAGCTCGTCGCGCAGTTCGGCCGCGTCGTCGGCGCCCCGCCCTCGGCGGGACACGAGCACCAGATGTTCGGCCCCTCGGTCCGCGAGCCACCGCGCGACGTGCCGGGCGAGCGCCCCGCTGCCCCCGGTGACCAGCGCGGTTCCGCGCAGTGCGCACTCGCCGCCCCCGGCGAAGCGCCGCAGCCTGCGGGCGAACCTGCCCTCGGCGCGCAGCGCCACGTGCTCCTCGCCAAGGTCGGCGGCGACCGTGCCGAGTAGACCGTCCACTATGGACTGATCCAGGGTCTCGGGCAGATCGATCAGTCCGCCCCACCGCCCCGACGCTTCCAGAGCCGCCACGTGCCCCAGCCCCCACGCGGCAGCCTGTCCCAGCCGAGGGGCGACGTCTTCGGCGCTCACCGCGACCGCGCCCTGGGTGAGCGCCCAGAGCGGCGCTCGCACCCCCGCGTCGCCCATGGTCTGCAGGACGGCCAGCATGGTCAGCGCGGCGGTTTCCTCGGTGGCGTCAGTGGGGACGATGACGAGGATGCCGCGCGGGCTGCTGTCCAATTCGGACAGCGTCGCGGCGAGTCCGGGCCGGTCGACCGGCGGGAGAACGCGGAGCGTGCCGCCCGCGGCGGCGATCGCATCGGTGATCGGGGCGACGACGGGATGGTCCGGTGTCGCCACCATCAGCCAGTCTCCACCGGCGGCCCCGGTGGGGGCGGGCGAAGGCGTCCAGTGTTCCTCGTAGATCCAGGCGGCGGCACGGTCGGCGTCCGGGCGGACCGGGGCCGCACCTTCCACCCAGTAGTGCTCGTGCTGGAAGGCATACGCGGGGACGTCCGTGAACGGCCCGGTGCCGAGGATCGCGGCCCAGTCGAGTACGCAGCCGCGGGCGTGCAGGGCCGCCGCCGCCGCCAGCGGGTCCGCGCCCGGGATGGCCACGGCCGCGGGCAGTGTCGCGGCGACCATCGCGGTCAGCGTGGTGCCGGGTCCACACTCCAGGAACAGCTCGGTGTCGGCCACTGTGCGCAGCGCGTCGGCGAACCGCACCGGGCCGCGCGCCTGGTCCGCCCAGTACGCCGCGTCCGGCAGGCCGAGCACCGCGCCGGTCACGGTGCTGACGACCGGGATCGCCGCTTCCCGGAACTCACAGCCCGCGGCGATCAGGGTGTACTCCGCCAGCATCGAATCCATGTGGGCACTGTGGAACGCGTGCGAAACACGCAGCTCGCGGGTCTTGCGGCCCGACTCGGCGAACCGGTGCGCCACGGCGGCCACCGCGTCCGCGTCGCCGCTGATCACGGTCTGGTCCGGTGTGTTGATCCCGGCTATCGACACCGCACCCCGATGTTCGGCGAGCGCCGCCCGCACCTCGTCCTCCCCCGCCTGCACCGACACCATCGCCCCGCCGCCGGGGCACTGCTGCATCAGACGCCCGCGCGCGGACACCAGCCGTGCCGCGTCGGCCAGCGACAGCACACCCGCGACGTGCGCGGCGACCAGCTCGCCCACCGAGTGCCCGGCCAACGCCGACGGCCGCAGCCCCCAGAACTGCCACAGCCGGAACAGCGCCACCTCGAAGGCGAACAGCGCGGGCTGGGTGTACCTGGTCTGGTGCACCAGGTCCGAGTCCCCCAGTACCAACTCGACCAGCGGTCGGTCCAGGTGCTCGTCGAACGCCGCGCACACCTGGTCGAGGGCTGCCCGAAACACCGGGTACCGGTCGTAGAGCAGCGCGCCCATCCCCGACCGCTGACTGCCCTGACCGGTGAAGAGCACGGCGGGCTCCCCCGCCCTGGCCTGCCCGGCGACCACGCCTGCCCGCGTCCGGCCCGCGGCCACCGCCCGCAACCCGTCGACAGCCTCGGCGACCGAGTCGGCCGCGACAGTCGCCCGGTGCGAGAAGTGGGTGCGCCGCAACAGCGTCGTCCGTGCGGCGGCCGCGAGATCACCGCCGCTGTCGAGCCGGTCGGCCAGCCGCGCCGCGTTCTCGGCACGAGCGGCCTCGGTCGCGCCCGATACCGCCAGCACGACGGTCTCCGCGGCCGCGGCCGTGCCGGTCACCTCCGCGCGGTCGACAGCGACACCGTCCGACCACAGGCGGGTGGCCGTGGCCTCCAGTGCGGCCCGACCCGGGACGTCCCGCTGCAGGGTCGACACCACGGCCGCGCCGGGGTCGTCGGCCAGCGTGCGCTCCAGTGAGCGGCGCAGAACGGGGTGCGGTCCGATCTCGACAACCCGCAGCCCGCGCGGGGACCGCAGTTCCGCGACCACCTCCGCCACGCGCATCGGCTCGCACATGTTCCTGGCCCAGTAGTCCCCGTCCAGGGCGGAGCCTGCCAGCACGTCCCCGGTCACCGTGGACCAGAACGGCACGGTTCCCGGCCGTCCCGCCACGCCCGCGAGCCGCGCCGCCACTTCAGGAACCAGCGCCCGCAGGCCCGCGCCGTGCGCGCCATAGTCGATGTCGACCCGGTGGACTCCAGGCACCTCGGCCGCCACCGCGGCGAGGGCGTCCTCGTCCCCGGACAGGCAGACCTGGCCCGGCGCGAGGAATCCCGCCACGGTCGTCCCGGTCCGCTCCGCAACCGATCGAGCGTCCTCAGTGGACAGATCGCACACCAGCACGCCGCCTTGCCCACTGGCCCGCGCACCGATCAGCTCGGACCACCGGCCGATGACCTCGGCGCCCTCGGCGATCGTCAGCGCCCCCGCGCACACTCCGGCGGCGACCTCCCCGATGCTCTGCCCGAACACCCCGTCCGGCCGGATCCCCCACGCCCGCAACGTGGCGGCCAGCGCGACTTGGACGCTGAAGATCAGCGGCTGCACGACGTCCGCGCTGTCGCCGCGCGTGCCGCGCACGAGTTCCGCGCGGACCGACCAGCCCAGGATCGGCGCCAGGGCCGCGTCGCACTCGGCCAGCGCGGCACCGAAGGCGGGCTCGGCCAGGAGATCGCGGCCCATCCCCCGCCACTGCGAGCCGTGGCCGGAGAAGGCGAACACGACCGAGGGCGCCCCGGTGTCCGGCCGCTCGGGCCAGGTCAGCGCTTCGCGACGGGACGGCGGCTCGGCGAGGGCGACGTGCGCGTTGGTCCCGCCGAAGCCGAAGCCGCTCACGCCTGCGAACCGGCCCGCCTCCCGCCACGGTTGCCGCTCGGTCACCACGGCCAGCTTCGCGCCGTCGAAGTCGATGTGGGGATTGGGCGTGTCGAAGTGCAGGCTCGGCGGCAGTTCGCCGTGATAGAGCGCCAGCGCCGTCTTGAGCATCCCGGCGACGCCCGCCGCCGGTTCGAGGTGGCCGAGGTTGGTCTTGACCGAGCCCACCCACAGCGGGGCCGTGCGGCCCTCGCTGAACACCGCGCCCAGCGCGGCGGCCTCGATCGGGTCGCCGAGCGGTGTGCCGGTGCCGTGCGCCTCGACGTAGCCGACGCGCGCGGGCGACACGCCCGCCTCGCGCCAAGCCGAGCGCAACACATCGATCTGTGCCCTCGGGTTGGGCGCGGTGAGCCCGTTGGACGCGCCGTCGTTGTTCACCGCGCTGCCCCGGATGACCGCGTAGATCCGGTCTCCGTCGGCCACCGCGTCGGCCAGCCGCCGCAGCACCAGCACGCCGCAGCCTTCGCCGCGCACGTAGCCGTCGGCGTCCGCGTCGAATGCGCGGCACTGCCCGGTGGGGCTCATTGCGCCGAACTTGGTCATCGCGACCGTCGTGTTCGGGTGGAGCATGAGGTTGACCCCACCCGCCATGGCCAGGTCGGACTCGCCGCGCCGCAGGCTCTGCACCGCCAGGTGCACCGCGGTCAGCGACGAGCTGCAGGCGGTGGCGACGGCCATCACCGGCCCGGTGAGGCCGAGCGCGTAGGCGATTCGAGCGGGGATGATCGAGTTGTCGAAGCCGACCGCCGAGTGCGTCTCGATGGCGGCGGCCCGCGCCCCGGTCGCCAGGTGGTACTCCTGGGCCATCGTCCCGAGGAACACGCCCGTCCGGGTGTCGGCGAGCGAGCCGGGCACGATCCGGGCGTCCTCGACGGCCGCCCAGGCGACCTCCAGGGCGAGCCGCTGCTGGGGGTCCATCTGCCGGGCCTCGGCGGGCGAGATGCGGAACAGGCCCGCGTCGAATCCCGCGACGTCGTCGAGGAAGCCGCCTCGACGGGTGCTCATGGCGCCGGGAGCGCGCGGGTCCGGGTCGTACCACGCCTCGGCGTCCCAGCGCTCCCCCGGCACCGCGCCGACGGCGTCCACGCCCGCGCACAGGGCTGCCCACAGGGCCGCCGGGCTGTCGATCCCCCCCGGCAGCCTGCACCCCATGCCGACGATCGCGACCGCGTCCTCGGCCTCGGCCGCCCGCGTCCGCGGTGCGGCCGCGCTGTCCGGCGCGCCGACAAGGTGGGCGGTGAGCGCGGAGATGGTCGGATACCGCCACACCGTCCACACGGGAACTTCCCGGCCGAGCAGTTCGGACAGCTCCCGCACCAACCGCACGGTCCCCCCGGAGTCCACGCCCAGCTCGCGCAGCGGCCGGTCGGTGGGCACGCTGTCCCTGCCGGTCAGCCCGGCCACGGCCGCGCGCAGCAGTTCGGTGATCTGCTCGGGACCAACGGCGGTCTCGCTCATCATCCATCCTCGACGTCGGGAGATCGTTGGTGCGAAAGAGAAAGTGCGAGGGCCCCGCCGGAAAGCGGGGCCCTCGCACGCATGTTGTCTGTCCTTAGTGGACTGTCAGCCGGTCGGCTCCGGGGTGAGCGGACCGGCACCGCCGTACTTGCTCACGATGCTCGGCGTCAGCTTGCGCGAGCCTGCGATCGCGGCGTACACGCCCACGGCCTCGGTCGGGGTGCGCTCCATCGTGGTGCGGTCGACGCGGTACAGGCCGAACCGGGGCGGGTAGCCCTTGAGCCACTCGAAGTTGTCGAGCAGGCTCCAGTGGTAGTAGCCGCGCACGTCGATGCCCTCCGCGCGGGCCTTGGCGATCTGCTCCAACGCGCGCACGAGGTACTCCGCGCGGCGCTTGCCGCTCTCGGTGGCCAAGCCGCTCTCACTGACCACGAGCGGGATGCCCGGGTAGCGCTCGGCGACCTCCTTGAGTACCGGGTACAGGCCCTGCGGGCTGGACTCGTACCCCATGGTCGGCACGAAGTAGGTCGGGTCCACGTGCGGCAGGCACGGCGCGGCGGGGCACGCCTGGACGTCGATCACGGGGAACGCGGGCAGCTCCGGGTTGGCGCTGGGGTCGCTGATCCCGTTGCGCACGTAGAGCTGCGGACCCAGCCAGTCGAGGGTGCCCTTCCACTCGGGGTGGGACTCGTCCATGACGCCGTCGAGGTTGTTGTCGAAGGCTCCCTGCCACAGCGAGTCGAGGAAACTGAAGTCGAAGTACCGCTTGAACCGGTCCCGGGCGGCGATGTCCAGCGGGTTGTCGCTGATCTTCCCGTCGCGCACGGCGGCGTACTGCTGGACGCCGTTGGTCAGGCCGACGCTCGCGGCCACCCGGTCGCGATCGGAGTCGGTGCGGTCCGCGCCCTTGACCGCCCGGTACATGGCCACGTGCGCCCGGGCGTAGTTGCGCAGCGCGCGGGTGAACGTCTGGACGGTCTCCGGCGTGAGGTTCGCCTTGCCCGGCGGGCCGATACCGAAGGAGTGGGCGAAGACCATGTAGACCATCGGCTCGTTGACCGTCACCCATTCGTCGACGACGTCGCCGAAGCGCTGGGCCAACAGGCGCGCGTGCTCGGCCATCTCCTCGACGACCAACTCGCCGCCCCTCGGGTGGTCGAGACCGCACAGGTTGGCGTCGCCGGGACCGTTCGCGCAGCCCGCGTCGGCGGGGTCGTCGACCCACACCGGGTTGGCGAAGTGGTGGATGGTGACCATCGGCCGGATGCCGTTGGCGCGCAACGCCGTGATCAGCTCGCGGTAGTGGCGCAGCGCCGACTCGTCGATGACGTCGCGGCGCGGCTCGACGCGGGCCCACTCGATGCCGAACCGGTAGGAGTCGAGGTTCATCCGCTTGATCAGCGCGATGTCCTCGATGGCCAGGGTGTAGCCGTCCACACCCTCGCCGACGAACTCGTTGTGGCCCAACCCCTCCGGGGCAGGCTGGGTCCACTTGTACCAGTCGGTGTTGTGGTTGTTGTCCTCGATCTGGGTCGCCGACGTGGCCACACCGAACCGGAAGCTTCCCTGCCCGGAGGGCGCCGACAGCGACCCGATCCCGGCGAAGCGGTGCTTCCCATGGCGGGCCGCGGTGTCGGCGGCGTGCGAGGCGGGTGTCATCGCGACGGCCACCAGCACCGCCGCGATCACGGGTAACAGTTTCTTGCTCACGTGACTCCCAACCAGTTTCGCTATGTGGTGCTGACGAACTTCTCGATCGCGTCGGCGGCGACCACGGGGCCGCTGACCGCGCGCATGTCATCCCGCAGCTCACGCACCCGCGCCGCGACCGCGGTGTCCGCCGCGACCGAGGCCGCCGCGGCGGCCAGGCTCTGGGCAGTGACCCGCTCGCGCGGCAGGTGCGTGCCCAGACCCAGCTCCTCGACCCGCAGGCCGTTGGCGCGCTGCTCGTTCATCTGCGGGATCGCGACCATCGGGACGCCGTTGTACAGCGCCTCCATGGTCGAGTTCATGCCGCCGTGGGTGACGAACAGGCTCGCGTGGCCGAGCACGTCGAGCTGCGGAACATGCCTGCTCACCTGGAAGTTGGCGGGCAGCTCGCCCAACTCGGCCGGGTCGACGTGGTCGCCGACGGCCATCACGACGTCCCAGTCGGTGTTCCCGAACGCCTGCAGGCACAGGGTGAAGAACTCCGGCCACCCGGTGGCCGCGGTGCCCAGCGAGATCAGCAGGACCGGCCGCCCGCTGCCCGACGGCGCCCAGGTGCCCTGGAACTTCGACCGGTCGCCGAGGCACGGGCCCGCGAAGACGAACCGGTCATCGAAGGTGTCGCCGTCGTAGTGGAAGCGGCGCGGCACGTAGATGATGCCGAGCTCGGCGATCTGGAAGAAGAACTCCGGCGGGGTGATGCCCGGCAGGCCCATCTCCGGCAGCACCTCGACCAGCTTGCCGATCATCTCCATGATCCGCGGGTCGGTCAGCTCCGCCATCGGGAACCGCTCCTGGATGTTGAAGTGCTCGTTGATCCCGTAGGTCGGGAACATCCGAACTCCGGGAATCCCGTTGCGGGCAGCGACGAACCGGCCACCCCAGGCCATGAAGTCGTGCAGGATCACGTCCGGCCGGTGCTGCCGGTAGAAGCCCTCGACCTGCTCGGTCAGCGCCAGCGCCTCCTGCAGGCACCGCATGCCCTCGCCCGCGTTGGCCTCGGCCGTGTACGGACTGGTGTAGTAGTCGCCGAAGATCGAGTTGTAGCGCACCGGCTCGGCGCCCGCCGCCGCCAGCGACGGGGCCAAGTGGTCTGTCGCGGTGGCGGTGACCCGGTGCCCGCGGCGGGTCAGCTCCTCGATCACCCCCAGCGTCGGGTTGACGTGGCCGTACGCCGGGAAGTTGAAGAACGCGATGTGCAGTGACATGGCTCCTGCCTCAGGTCTGGGGTGGACGGGATCGCGGCGTGTCGCGCGGGCGGGTCAGAACGGCACGGTCATGCCCAGCGCCCCGCGCAGCGCGGCGAGTTGGCCGCCGTGGAAAGTGTCGTGCATCTTGGTCAGCGACAGGGCAGAGCCCGCCTTGCCGAGGCGGGTGCGCCAGTAGTCGTCGAACTGCTCGCCGACCGGCTCGCCGGGCGGCCGGTGCAAGTCCGCGACGGTCATGCCGCACACCAGCTCCCGCAGGCGCTCGTGGGTCTCCCGGTAGATGCCGAACATCTCGGCCACCGACGGCGCGGTCGCGTAGTCGACCTTGCCGCCGTCCTCGGCCCACAGGTCGAAGAACGGCAGCGGGAGGTTCAGCCCGGCTCCCTGGTACAGAAACGAGACGTAGTCCTTGGCGCAGGCCAGGTGCCCGAAGAACCACAGCAGCGGTTGGTGTCCCGGCGGGGCGGTGCGCGCGGTGTCCTCGTCGAACCCGTCGGCCAGCTCGCAGACCATCTCGTAGCCGAGCTCGAACTCCTGCAGCAGGTGCTCGGTGAGGGCCCCGTCCGGGCCCGCGTCGATGGATAAGGTCATGCCCTCTTCTCCCTGTTCACCGGTCGTGCCTTGCCCGCGGCGCGCTGGTCGGCCAGCCGGGCGCGGACCTCGTCGAAGGTGGGCAGGTCCCGGGACTGGCTGGTCCACCGGATGCCCTCCCAGGCGTAGGCGAGGTCGTTGGTCCTGCGCACCGCGTTCATGTGCGGCTTCGAGGTCAGGAACGTCTCCAGCGCGTCCTCGTCCGCCCAGACGGACAGTGCCCGCGAGCTGTTCCAGCACTTGCGCGACCAGGCGAAGGTCGCGCCCAGCAGACCCTTGCGCTGCCACAGGTACTCGATGAGCACCTCGTTGATCTCCCCGGCTATCTCTTCGGCACCCGGCTTCGGCCAGCCGCCGGAGGTGGCGACCACGTGCGGCCGAGGCAGCGGCCCGAGCGGCAGGTGGGTCGCCGGGTCGATCATCGGACCCGTCCACGGGATCAGCGCTTCCAGGTCGGACTCGTCGCAGGCGGCGAGGCCCGCCACCGTGTCGGGCACCGGCGCGGTGACGATCTCCAGTTCACTCATGACATCCCCTCGCAAGCTCGCTCATGACTTTCTCCGCACCGGAACCCGGACGTACTCGGAGACGATCAGGTGCAGCGTGATCAGCTTGGGATCGCCCGCGATCTCCAGGGTGGGCAGCACCGGCAGCAGCGCGCGGAACATCGCCCGCAGCTCGACCTTGGCCATGTTCGCCCCGACGCAGCGGTGCTCACCGTTGGCGCCGAAGGCCAGGTGGCGGTTGGGCGTGCGCGCGATGTCGAACCGGTAGGGATCGGTGAAGACGTCCTCGTCGCGGTTGGCGGAGGGGAAGAACAGCGCGACCGTGTCGCCCTTGCGGATGCGGCTGCCGCGGATCTCGACGTCCTGCCGGGCGGTGCGCAGGAACGCGATGCCCGTCGACGTCCACCGCAGCATCTCGTCGATGGCGCTGTCGAGCAGGCTCGGATCGTCGATGAGCCGCCGCAGTTGATCGGGGTTGCGCAGCAGGGCGTCGACACCGCCCGCGACGACGTTGCGGACGGTGCTGTTGCCCGCCTGCACGAGGTTGAAGAGCTGGTAGGAGATGTCGTGAAACCGCAGTGGATCCCTGCCCACCCGGGCGTTGACCAGCTTGCTGAGCACGTCGTCTCCGCCGTTGCCCGCGTTGGCCATCCGCTCGCGAACCAGCGTGGACATGTAGCCGTCCAGCTCCATCATCGCGGCGAAGAACTTCCGCTGGGCGTCCTCGCCGTCCTCCTGGAAGTCCTTGTGGAAGGCGGAAACGGTGTCCTTGTGCAGGTCGAACAGCCGGTCCCAGTCCGCGCGCGGCGCGCCGAGCAGCTCGAACAGGGCGGCCAGCGGGAGCCTGGCTGACAGGTCGTGGGCGATGTCCGCGGTGCCTTCGGCGTCCAACCGCGCGGTGAAGTCCGCCACGTGCTCGCGCGCCAGCTCGTAGTAGTCCGCTTCCCGCTTGGCGGTGGCTCCCGGGGTGAACAGCGAGTACATCGCGCCGCGGATGTCGCGGTGCAGGGGTGCGTCCATGTAGCCGAGGGCGGCCGGGTAGTCCGGGCGGTGTCCGTTGGCCTGCGCCCGGCGCTCGCGCTCGGTCTCCCACGGCTCGATCTCCTCCGGCGTCTCGATGGCCGTGCGCTGCGCGCAGGAGAACAACTGGGTGTTGCGGGAGACGAACTCGATGTCGGCGTGCTTGGTCAACGCCCAGAACGGCTCGTAGTTGGGCCGCTGGTACCAGTACGCGGGCGCTTCCTGGCGTAACTGGTCCCACGCCGCCCACGGGTAGCCCTGGTCGTCGTAGATGGTCTCGCTGGTGATGTCGATCTGGTCGAGCGTCGGCATGGTGTGCTCTCCGGGCGTCTCAGCTTGGCGTGTGCGCGCGCAGGAAGTCGGCGGCCGCCGAGGGGTCAGGGGTCTCGCACAGGGTTGCTCCTGGGACCTCGGCGGCCAGGCGCTTGCCGAGGGTCTCCGGTTCGGTGCGGGTGCGGCCGGGGACGACCAGCAGCGGTGCCGGGAAGGCGGGCAGCCACTCGTCCGGCACGGCGAAGCAGGCCGGGCCCGCGGGCCAGATGCCGTCGCGGAAGCGGATCAGCAGCGAGATGTACTTCTCCCGGCGCAGCGCGCGGATCTCGGTGCGGAAGGCGGGCTCGTCGTGCAGGCGCTGGGCGAACGGCCCGGCGCCGGGGTTGGCGGCGAAGCGGCCGTCGCGTTCGGCGGCGGCAACCACGGCGTCCATGCCCTCACCGTCGGGGTTGTCGAAGTTGTCCGCCCTCGGCAGGCGCATGGCCTCGTCGAACGGCTCGAAGAAGTCGCCGATGGTGTTGGTCGCGTCGCGGCCCGCCGGCTCCTGGCACACCACCGCCGCCACCCGCTCGGGGGCGTCGTGGACCAGCCGCAGCGCGTGCGCGCAGCCGCTTCCGGCGGCGAACACGTGCGCCCGGTCCGCGCCGACCGCGTCGAGCACGGCGAGCTGGTCGCCGACGGTCTGCTCGTAGCGAAACGGCAGCGCGGGCGCTGCGCTGCGCCCGGCGTGCCGCTGATCCATGGCGATGACCTGGAAGTGCTCGGCAAGCTCGCGCACTGGGTCGAAAGCGGTGGCATCCCACGACTCGATCTGGCTGCTCACCCCGCCGGGGGCCAGCAACAGCACGGGGAACCCCGTGCCGTGGGTCTCGTAGTGGATCCGCGCACCGTCCGGCCGCACGATCTCCGACATTGGTCCTACTCCTTTGACAATGGGGCAGTGACAGCGCCGAGCAGCTCGGCCGCCATCGCCGCCGGGTTCTCTATGGGCGCGGCGTGGGTTCCCTCGATGTGCCGGAGGGTGAACTCGCCGTCGGTGAGCTTGCGCCAACCCGCGACGGTGTCCTCCCCGACCATCGGGTCGTCGCTCGCCGCGACTGCGATGACCGGGATGTTCAGCGATTCGCGGTGGTCGGCCGCGAGCGCCGCCTGGTGCGTTGCGGCCAGCTCGGCGTCGGCCCGCAGGTGCCCGGCGTAGGCCGCGAGCAGGACGCGGTCGCCGAGCACGGCGTCGGGCAGCACCCCGGCGAACGCATCGGCCAGCTCGTCGAGCCCGACGGCGTCGAGGTCGGCCGCCCGCTCGGCGAAGCGACGCAGCCGGGGCGGCGCCTCGGTGAATGGCGGCAGCGCGCACGCGGTGACGAGGGTGACCGGCGGGCAGTCCGGCGCGGCGGTGAGCCGGTGGGCGACCTCCCAGGCCATCCAACTGCCCTGGCTGTGCCCGTAGAGCACGATCGGGCGGTCCAGCCTGCCCGCGAGCGCGGCGGCGATGCCGTCGGCGACGGCGGCCATGTCGGTCGCGGGCGGCTCGTCGGCGCGGCTTTCCCGGCCGGGCATCTGCACGCCGAGGAGTTCGATGTCCCCTGGCAGGTGCCTGATGAGCGGGACGTGGGTGTCCGTGGTGCCGCCGTTGCCCGCGAAACCGACGATCCGGGCGGCGGGCGCCCGCGCGGGCCGCAGCACGCGCAGCCACGAGCTCTGTCCATCCTGGACACTGCCGGTCAGCTCGCCGAGGATGTGTCTGCCGATGGTGGCGCAGCCCGCGTCCCGCAGCAGGTGCGCGGGCACCGTGTGACCGGTGCGCCGGGCGAGCCTGCGACCGAGCCCGGCCGCGGCGAGCGAGTCCAGCCCGAGCTGTTGCAGCGGCTGGTCTTCCGGCAGCTCCGCCAGGTCGATGCCGAGCGCGGCGGCGATCTCGGCGCGTACGGCGGCGAGGACGTCGGCCCGGCCGGTCACGGTCTCCGGTGCCCTGGTTTCCGGGACCGTGCCGCGCTCGCGGTCCACCCAGTACCGCTGCCGCTGGAAGGCATAGGTGGGCAGGTCGGCACGACCCGAGCCGCCGTCGAACACGGCCGCCCAGTCGACCGGTTCCCCGGCGACATGAAGGGCGCCCGCCGCGGCGAGCACAGCGGCGGTCTCGGCGTCTCCGGTGAGCCCGGCGACCGCGACCCGGTCCGGGCCCGTGCACGCGGCGACCATGCCGGTGAGCACCCCGCCCGGTCCACATTCAAGGTAGCGACCGATGCCCGCATTGTCCAAAGTAGACACCGCGTCGGCGAAGCGCACGGCTCGCCTGGCCTGCTCGACCCAGTAGTCCGCCGATCGCATCCCCTGTCCCGGCGCGACATCTGGACCCGTCCATACCCCGGTCGCGGTGCTGACCACCGGCACAGCGGGCGCCGCGAACTCGCATCGCGCGGCCACCTCGGCGAACTCGGCCAGCATGGCGTCCATGTGGGCGCTGTGGAAGGCGTGCGAAACGGTCAGCTCCCGGGTCCGGCGGCCTTGTCCGGCCAGCGTGGCGGCGATCGAAGCCACCGCGTCCGCGTCCCCGGAGAGCACGGTCTGCCTCGGTGCGTTGAGCGCGGCGATGTCGACCCGCCCGCTCGCCGCGGCCACCAGCGGTCGGACCTCGTCCTCGCCCGCCTCCACCGAGACCATGGCGCCCTCGCGTGGGCAGGCCGCCATCAGCCTGCCGCGGGCGCACACCAGCCGGGCGGCGTCCTCGGCGGAGAGCATTCCCGCGACGTGGGCCGCGGCCAACTCGCCGACAGAGTGTCCG
Organism: Actinokineospora sp.; assembly: GCF_052390155.1. Classification (NCBI taxonomy): domain Bacteria; kingdom Bacillati; phylum Actinomycetota; class Actinomycetes; order Pseudonocardiales; family Pseudonocardiaceae; genus Actinokineospora; species Actinokineospora sp. Next base: position 19,528 of record NZ_JBQTHF010000025.1, read on the forward strand.
GCCACCGCGGCGGGCCGCACTCCCCAGGACTCCCAGAGCCGGAACAGCGCGACCTCGACGGCAAACAGCGCGGGCTGGGCGAACTCGGTGTCGTGCACGAGGTCGGACCCCGTGGCCAGGATCTCGCCGACCGGGCGGCGCGAATGCCGGTCCAGTTCGGCGGTGACAGCGTCGAACGACCGTCGATACACCGGGAACGCCGCGTACAGCGACTGTCCCATGTGGACTCGCTGGCTGCCCTGCCCGGGGAACAGCACCGCGAGTCCGCCCGGGACCGGGCCGCCCTCGGTCACCCCGGGTGCGGGCAGGCCATCGGCCAGCGCCCGCAGCGCGGCGATCGCGTCGCCCGCGACGCAGGCCCGCACGTCGAAGTGGGCCCGGTGCACGGCAGCCGTGCGCGCCACGTCGGCGGCGCGCACGTCCGGGTGCTCGGCCAGCCAGTCCGCCCACCGCCCGGCCAGCGCGCGCAGCGCCGACTCCGAGCGACCGGACAACACCAGGGGGTACGGCAGCGCGGGCGGTCCGCCTTCGGTGGGCGAGGGCGGCGCCTGCTCCAGCACGGCGTGCGCGTTGGTACCGCCCATGCCGAACGAGGAGACTCCGGCCCGGCGCGGCCGGTCGCCCGCATCCCACGGCCGCGACTCGGTGCCGATCTCGAACAGCTCCGGGTCGAGGCCGAGCTCGGGGTTGGCCCGGGCGAAGTGCAGGCTGGGCACGAACCGCCCGTGGTACACCGACAGCGCGGCCTTGATCAGCCCGGCGACACCCGCGGTCGCGTCGGTGTGGCCGATGTTGGTCTTGACCGCGCCGATCACACACGGCTCGTCGCGGTCGGCCGCGCCGAACACCCGTTGCAGCGCCTGGATCTCGATCGGGTCACCCAGCGCGGTGCCGGTGCCGTGCGCCTCGACGTAGCCGATGTCCGCCGGATCCACCCCGGCTACCGCCTGCGCCGCCGCGATGACCCTGGCCTGGCCCTCGACGCTGGGCGCGGCGAAGCCGACCTTGGCCGCGCCGTCGTTGTTGATCGCGGTACCCCTGATCAACGCGTAGATCCGGTCGCCCGCGGCGAGTGCGTCGGAGAGCCTGCGGAGGACCACGACGCCGGTGCCGTTGCCGAACACCGTGCCGTCGCCGCCCTCGTCGAAGGCGCGGCACGCGCCGTCCCGGGAGACGACCAACCCGTCCTGGTGCAGGTATCCGTGCTTGAGCGGGAAGGTCAGCGACGAGGCCCCCGCGATGGCGAGGTCGGCCTCGCCGCGCAACAGCGACGCGCAGGCCAGGTGCGTGGCGACCAGACCGGTTGAGCACGCGGTCTGCACCGTCAGCGCGGGCCCGCGCAGGTCGAGCCGGTGCGCGAGGCGGGTGGCCAGGTAGTCGGCCTTGTTGGCCAGCATCGTCTGGTAGAGCGAGGCGAGGTCGCCCGTGTCGTCGGCGAGGTAGCCGCCGTAACCCGCCCCCGCGAAGACCGCCACGTCGCCCGCGAAGTCCCCGGGGACGACGCCCGCGTCCTCGAACGCCTCCCACGCGCATTCCAGGAACAGCCGGTGCTGCGGGTCCATGATCTCGGCCTCGGCCGCGGAGTAGCCGAAGAACCCGGCGTCGAAGTGGTCGGCGCCGTCCACGTGCCCCTTGGCGGGCACGTACCGCGGATCGGCGAGCAGCGCGGGGTCGACACCCTCTGCCAGCAGTTCGGCCTCGGTGAACCGGCTGATGGAGTCCACCCCGGCGGTCAGGTTGGCCCAGAACACCGCCAGGTCAGGGGCGCCGGGCAGCTTGCAGGCCATCCCGACGACGGCGACCGTGTCGGTGTCCTCGGCCCGCCGCCCGGCACGCACCGGTCGCGCGGGCGGCCCGGCGGCCCCGCGCAGGAACCCAGCGAGCCTGCGCACCGTGGGGTGGGTGAACACCGTCGACAGCGGGAACTCCCGGCCCAGGCCCGCGCAGATCGCCCGGTGCGCCGCCAGCGCGGTCATCGAGGTGGCACCCAGCTCGAAGAAGCCGCGGTCGAGGTCCACTTCGGACTGGTTGAGCGCGTCCGCCCACGCCCGTGCGACCAGCGCGTCGACCGAGTCGGCGCCCGCCGCGGCCGGTGCGGGGACCGCCGACGACGGTGCCAGGCGCAGCAGCGCGTCGCGGTCGACCTTCTTGTTCGGGGTGTGGGGCAGTTCGTCCATCCGCACCAGCCGCGACGGCACCATGTAGGACGGCGTCCGCACGGCGATGTGGGCACTGAGCTCGTCGTCGGAGACCTCGCGCGCGGCCACCCAGTACAGACACAGTTGGGGGTCGTGCGCGACATCGCGGCGCACGACCGCCGCGCACTCGGCGACCGCCGGGTGCGCGCGGGCCACGGCCTCGATCTCACCGAGTTCGACGCGGTGCCCGCGCAGCTTGACCTGCGAGTCGATGCGGCCGCGGAATTCCAGGGAGCCGTCGGCGCGGTAGCTGACGAGGTCGCCCGTGCGATACATCCGGCCGCCCTCAGGGTCGGCGACGAACCGCTCCCCGGTGAGTTCCGGCCGGTTGAGGTAGCCGCGAGCGACGCCGGTTCCGCCGATGCACAGTTCGCCGTGGCCGCCGCGCGGCACGCGCGCCCCGGTCCGGTCGCGCACCGACAGCGTGGTGTTGAGGATCGGCTCGCCCAGGCTGACCTGGTCGCCGGGCTCGACGGTCCAGGTGGACGACCACACCGTGGTCTCGGTGGGCCCGTACATGTTGACGACCTCGCCGCCGCACACCCGGGTGAGCTTGCGGGCCAGCCCCGGGTCGAGCGCCTCGCCGCCGACGAGCAGCCGCTCCAGCCCCCGCACCAGGGACCGGCCCGCCGAGTCGGCGAGCAGCATCCGGGCCAGCGAGGGCGTGCACTGCAGGTGCGTCGGACGCTCGGCGAGATGGGCGGGCCACTGGCCGACGCCACCCTGGGCGACGACCACCCGGTAGCCCCGGGTGAGTGTCCACAGCAGCTCCAGCGTGGAGATGTCGAACGAGAGGCTGGTGACGGCCAGCCAGGTGTAGCCCGGTCCGCCGCCGACGCGCTCGTCCATCGCGTGGCAGAAGTTGGCGAACTGGGCGTGCTCGATCATCACCCCCTTGGGCTTGCCGGTGGAGCCGGAGGTGTAGATCACGTAAGCGAGGTCCGGCAGAGCGGGCCGCCGTGAGTCCACTGTGGATTCGCCGGTGTCCTCCACCAGCACGACGGTCCGGCCGTCGCGGACCACCGCGTCGGCGATGGCCGCGGTCGAGATGACGACACCGAGACCGCTGTCGGTCTGGACGTGGTCCAGCCGCGCGGCCGGGTAGTCCGGGTCGAGCGGCACGTACGCGCCGCCCGCCAGCCAGGTCGCCAGCACGGACACCGCCAGGTCGGCCGAGCGCGGCAGGTGGATGCCGACCAGCGACTCCGGTCCGACCCCGTGCTCGCGCAGCCGCCGGGCGAGCGCGGCCGCACGCGCCACGGTCTGCCGGTAGGTGAGTTCGCGTCCGTCCTCGACCAGGGCCACGGCGTCGGGAGTGCGGTCGGCCTGTGTCAGCACGAGGTCGAGCGCGGTTGCCTGGCCCGGTGCGCCGACCTGGCCGCCCCGGTCGCGCAGCCAGGCCAGTTCGGCCGGGCTGAGCGCGTCCAGTTCGCTGATCGGGCGCTCGGGCGTGCGCACGGCGGCCCGCAGCAGCGCTTCCAGGTTGGCCACCATCCGCTCGGCCGACTCGACGTCCAGCGCGGACGGCAGGAACTCCAACTCGCCGCGATAGCCCTCGGCGGTGGGCGCGAGCGTGAGACCCAGTTCGAACTTCGCCGCTCCGCGCACGTTGCCCGCCGTGCTCCCGGTCGCGGGCAGCCGCCAGGCGTCCGCGCCGTCCCCCACGGTGGGCAGTTCGGCGCTGACGTAGTTGAACGCGGCGCGGAACAGCGGATTCTCCCCGCCCGCGCGTTCCCCGCCCGCGGCCCGCACGATCTCCGACAGCGGCACGTTCTGCCGCTGCATCACACCCAGCACCCGCGGCGTCATCCGGGTCAGCACCTCGCCGAACGCGGGGTCGCCGGTCAGGTCGCAGCGCAGCGGCAGGGTGTTGGCCAGGAACCCCATGGAGCCCGCCATGCCCGCCAGGTCGCGATTGGCCCAGATGGTGCCGATGGCGAAGTCGTCGCGACCGGTGTACCGGGCGAGCAGCACGGCGAAGGCGCTGACCAGCACCGTGTACGGGGTGACCGACTCGCGGGCGGCGAACTCGGCCAGTCCGTCGCGCAGCTCGGCGTCCAAGGCGAAGTACACCGCGTCGCCGCGGGCGGGGCTGTCGCCGCGGGCCGGGAACTCCAGCCGGGGCACGCTCTCCAACTCGGCGGCGAAGTAGCCCAGCGCGTCGTCGAAGCGGCCCTCCTCCGCGCAGCGCCGCTCCCAGTCCGCGTAGTCGCCGATGTGGTGGGTGACCTCGGGCAGTTCAGGCGTGCCGCCCGAAGCGAAGCAGTGATAGGCGGCATGCAGTTCGCGCAGGAACAGCGTCAGCGACCAACCGTCGATGACGCTGTGGTGCGCGGCGAAACACACGAGCTGATCGGCACCAGCCACATCGAACACGCGGCAGCGCAGCAGGGACAGTCCACTCAGGTCGAAGGGCAGCAGTTCCTCGGCGCGAACCCGGCCCGCCAGCTCACCCGCCTCGGCGAGGTGCTCGTGCCGCAGGTCCACAGTGGCCTCGACGCGGACGGCCTGCACGAGCCGACCGTCGCGGTGCTCCAGGCCGGTGCGCAGCGCCTCGTGCCGCAGGGTGATCCATTCCAGCGCCCTGGCGAGCACGTCCGGGTCCAGCCGCCGAGCCACCCGCGCGGTGACGACGGCGTTGTACTGGGCGGTGCCCGGTCGCACCTGCTCCAGGAACCACAGCCTGCGCTGGCCATCGGTCGCGGGACGCACCGACCGCCGCGCCGCCCGCTCCAGTGGCGGCCACGCGGAGTGCTCGGGTAGTTCGCTGAGCAGCTCGCCGAGCAGGTACCCGCCCAGGTCCCCCGCGGTGGGCAGGCGGAAGGCGATGTTGGCGGGCAGCTCCCTGCCGGTCAACTCGGTCAGTCGGTTGCGCAGCCGCAGCGCCATCAGCGAGTCGAGCCCGTCGTCGGCGAAGCGCCGGTCGGCGGCGGACGGCTCGGACGCGCCCAGCACCACCGCGGCCTCGCGCCGGACGACCTCGGTGACCCAGTCGAGGCGCTCGCCGTCGCCGACGGCGGCCAGCCTGGCGGCCCAGGTGTCCGGTGTGGACGATGTGGGCCTGGTTTCCGCATCGGAACCGGCGACCACGGTCGCGCGGGCGTCGATCCAGTACCGCTCGCGCTGGAACGCATAGGTGGGCAGGGCGAGGGTGGTGGTCGCATGGCCGAGAACCCGCGCCCAGTCCACCGGGTGGCCCGCGCAGTGCAGTGCGGCCAGCGCGTCGAGGACCTGTGCCATGCCGCCTTGGTCGCGGCGCAGCGTGCCGGTGACCACCCCGTGGGTGTCCGCCGCGGCGGCGGCCAGCGCCACACTCATCACCGGGTGCGGGCTGATCTCGACGAACACGCCGTGGCCCGCGCCGGTCAGCGCGCTCATAGCCTGGTCGACCCGCACGGTCTGGCGCATGTTCCGGCACCAGTAGTCCGCGTCGAGCCGGTCTCCGGGGACAACCGCCCCGGTCACCGTGGAGTAGAAGGGCACCGTTCCCGCGGCGGGAACGAGCCCGGCGAAGTCGGCGGCCAGCCCCGGCAGCACGGGATCGATGTGCGCGCTGTGCCCGGCGACATCGACCGCGACCCGCCGGACGTAGACGTCGCGGTCGGCCAACTCGGCGTGGAGACGCTCCACCGCGTCGATGTCGCCGGACACGACCACAGATGTCGGCGTGTTCACCACGGCGATCGACAGCGCATCGCCGTAGGGCGAGGCCAGCGCCTCGACCTCGTCGAGGGAGAGCTCGACCTGCGCCATCGCGCCCTTGCCCGCGCATTGGCGGTACTGGGCCTGGCTGCGCAGGGCGGCCAGCCGCGCGCCGTCGGCCAGCGGCAGCGCGCCCGCGACGACCGCGGCGGGCACCTCACCCTGGCTGTTGCCGACCACCGCGTCCGGCGCGACGCCCAGCGACCGCCACACCGCGGCCAATCCGATCATCACGGTGAACAGCGCGGGCTGCAGCACGTCGATCCGGTCGAACGGCGGCAGGTCGGCGCTCTCGGGCTCGGCCAGCAGCCGCCGAACCGACCAGCCGGTCCACGGTCGCAGCGCGGCGTCGCACTGCTCGACCGCCGCCAGGAACACCGGCGACTCGGCCAGCAGCGCCCGGCCCATCTCCCGCCACTGGCTGCCCTGGCCGGGGAAGACAAAGACGACCTTCCCGCGCTCGCGGGTCTGCTGCAGGTCGGCAAGTCCATCCGCCAGCGCCGACAGCGCCCGCGAGGCGTCGTCGGTCCCGCCCGCGCGAACCGCGGCCCGCACCGGCAGGTGGGCGCGCCGCAGCGCGGCTGTCCTGGCCAGCTCCGGCAGCGACTCGTCCGGGTGCTCGGCAAGCCATCGGGACCAGCGCTCGGCCTGGGCGCGCACCGCCGACGGGGTGTGCCCGGACACCAGGATCGGGTACGCGTCGGCGGGCACCGGGACCGGCTTGGCGGGGATGTCCTGGGCGGTCGGGGCCTCTTCGACGATCACGTGCGCGTTGGTGCCGCTGATCCCGAACGACGACACGCCCGCGCGGCGCGGTCGGGTTCCGCGCGGCCACGGCCGGGGCTGGGCGGCCAGCTCGATCCCGCTGTCCGCCCACGCGACGTGCGGACTGGGCCGCTGCGCGTGCAGGGTGGCGGGAACGAGTTCGTTGCGCAGCGCCAGCACCATCTTCATCACGCCCACGACCCCGGCGGCCGCCTGGGTGTGCCCGATGTTGGACTTGGCCGAGCCGAGCAGCAGTGGCCGCTCGCCCGACCGGTCCTGGCCGAACACCTCGATCAGCGCGCCCGCCTCGATCGGGTCGCCGAGGCTGGTCCCGGTGCCGTGCGCCTCGATGGCGTCGATGTCGTGCGGCGACAGGCAGGCCGCGGCCAGCGCGTCGCGGATCACCCGCTGCTGGGCGGGGCCGTTGGGCGCGGTGAGGCCCTGGCTGCGGCCGTCCTGGTTGATCGCGGAGCCGCGCAGCACGGCCAGCACCCGGTCCCCGTCCGCGGTGGCGTCGGCGAGCCGCTTGAGCAGCAGCACCCCGCAGCCCTCGGCGAAACCGGCGCCGCCTGCCTCGGCGGCGAAGCTGCGGCAGCGCCCGTCCGCGGACAGTGCCCGCAGCCTGCTCGACTCGACGAACATCGCAGGGGAGACCATGACCGTCACCCCGCCCGCGAGCGCGAGGTCGCATTCGCGCCCGCGCAGCGCGGTTGCGGCCAGGTGCAGCGCGACCAGCGACGACGAGCACGCGGTGTCGACGGTGAGGGCGGGCCCGCGCAGTCCGAGCGCGTAGGCGACCCGGCCGGAGATCACGCTGCCCTGGATGCCGGTTCCGTGGTATCCGTCCAGCGCGTCGTAGTCGGTGACGGTGGTCGTGTAGTCCGAGCGCATCGCGCCGAGGTAGACGCCCGCTCGCCGCTCGCCGAGCTCGTCGGGGCGGATTCCGGCCCGCTCGAACGCCTCCCAGGCGGTTTCCAGCGCCAGCCGCTGCTGCGGTTCGAGCGAGAGCGCCTCGCGCGGCGAGATGCCGAAGGCGCCCGGGTCGAACAGGTCGAGGTCGGCCAGGAACCCGCCTTCGCGGGCGTAGCTCTTGCCCGGCGCATCCGGGTCGGGGTCGTACAGGTCGAGATCGTCCCACCGGGACGGGAACGGACCGATCGCGTCCACACCATCGGCCAGCAGGTCCCAGTACTGCTCGGGCGTGCTGATCCCGCCGGGCAGCCTGCACGCCATGGCCACGATCGCGATCGGCTCGGCCGCCTTCTCCACCAGTTCCGCGTTGCGCCTCTGCAACTGCAGGATCGCGGCCATCGCACGCCGTAACCGCTCTTCGGTCGTTCGGTCGTTCGCGTTTGTCATCTCTCTCCATCCGGGAGACCCCGGAATTTTTGCCGACGAGTCCAGCGCATCAGGAATGAGTGACGTCAACCAGTCCCGCGCCAACACGCTTTAGGCAGACCCCTGCCGCCTCATTAGCGTGACAGGGAACGCCCGCCACCGTCAAACAGGCTCCAGTCACACTCTAGCGATCCACTAGTTCGCCCGGAAAAACGGTACTGAGCTGGCCAAACGCAAACACCGCCGGTGCGTCCACATTGACGGAACCATATGTCTTCTTGCCAATGCCGGACACTCCTTGAGTGGTTCACCAGCGCAGGTCGAGGATGTCTGATATTCCGTTCGACCGCAGGTTCGGCGAATTCACACCAGCTTGTGCTAACGCGCGCAGCAGCGCCGGGATCTCCAGATTCACGGCCAACTTGCCGAGAATGACGCGGATCAGGTCTTCCGGGCACGGCGTCAACGGCCCGCGGCGCGTCCTGGTCGATCGGGCTCGGCCTGCGGCGCCCAGACGCAGGTCGCCCGCCGCGCCGAACAGCGCGCTAAGATAAAACCGACCAGCCTGTTCATCGACGACCAGCGACCCGCGTGTGCCCGAATGGAGCCCGCCAGATGGACTAACGTGATGCGGAGAATGCGCCGCCAACGAACGTGCCAAGGCTCGCGTTCGCCCGATCGTGCGCCGTGCACGGGCCTGAGCTGCCTCACGTCAACGCGACCGTCGTCACAGCCGGACAGTACAAACCTACTAATCGGTTTCTTTTTTCGGACCGTCCTGTCAGGATCTACCTGCGGGCGCCTCGACAACCTCGACCGCACTGCTCGCGGAAGGGACGACCACAGTGGCACAGCAAGAACGGGCGGAGCGGACCCGCACCCAGATCCTCGACGCCGCCGCCGCCGTGATCGACCAGCACGGCTTCCAGGGCGCCCGGCTCTCTGGAATCCTGGCCGAGGCGGGCGTCACCAAGGGCGCGTTCTACTTCCACTTCTCCTCCAAGGAGGAGTTGGCGCACGCGCTCGTCGACGAGCAGTTCTCCGTCGACACGGTGCCACCCGAGCCGGAGGCGCACGGGCTGCAGCAGGTCATCAACCTCACCCACCAGCTCGCGGACGCCCTGCTGACCAACGTCCGGGTCCGCGCCAGCGTCCGGCTGACCGTGGAGACCGGCAGCTTCGCCGCTCCGCGACCCGAGCCGTACCTGCGCTGGATCGAAGTGGCGCGCAAGCACTTGGAGGTCGCCCGCGAGCGCGGCGACCTGCACCTCGCACTCGACCTCACCGCGGTGGCGACGTGGGTGTCGGGCTCCTTCCTCGGCATCCAGATCCAGTCCGAGGTGCTGACCAGCCGTGCCGACGTGCACGAGCGCATAACCGACATGTGGTCCATCGCGCTTCCCGGCCTGGTGCCGCCGTGGCGGCTGGCGACCTTCATTCCGTCCGGCACGGACGCGCGTGCCGAACTCCCCGGAGGCCCCGATGCGGTTCCAGCAACTGAAGTTGGTCTGTCTCAATCTTGACGGCGTTCTACTGCCCGACACATTCAGCCCGGTCATCCACCGGGTCCTGACCGGCCACGGCGTGGCGTACACCGGCGAACTCGAACGGCTCCTGTTGTCGCAGCCCCGCGAGGTGGCGGGCGCGATCATGGCGTCGGCCGCGAGGCTGCCGTGGACGTGGCAGCAAGCCGTGTCCGAGTTCTTCGCCGAGCGCGAGCGGTACCTCGCCGACAACCCGATGACGCTGTCGAAGGGCGCGGGCGAGATGATCGATCTGCTGCGGGACAAGGGCGCGACGCTCATCTGCTACGGCGGCATGGACCGCGCCAACTTCGACACCTACCTCGGCCCGTGGCGGGACCGGTTCGCCGCGCCCCAGTACATCAGCACCAACGTCTTCCGGCCCGGCATCCGCGAGATCGTCGGCCGCTACGGCTTCGGCTACGACGAGACGCTGTTCATCGACGACGTCAACCGCTTCGCGGAGTTCGCCAAAGACCTGGGCGTGGCGTTCATCGGCATGCCCAACGAGCACCCACACAGTTTCCAGCGCGAGCACATGGTGGAAACCGGTGTGCGGCACCTGGTGTGGTCGCTGCCCGACGTCGACGAAGCCCTGCTCGACCAGATCGATCACGAGGCGTCAATCGGCAAGATCTGGACCTAGTGCGGTGACCATCAGCGCACCAGCCGTTCCGACAACTCCCACAGCGCCTCGGCCCGCTCGGGGTCGGACGCGTAGGCCAGGTGATGGCCTGCGGGCAGGTCGTGGCCGCTCGGCCAGGGTTCGGTGGGCGCGCAGTCCTCCACCACGCGCCCGCCCAACCCCGGCGTCACCGCGGCCCACACGGTGCTGGCGGCGGCTTGGCGCACGGTCTTCCAGCCCGCGTCGCGGCGCGGGTCTCCGTTGTCGTCGATCCACCCCTCGGCGCGCAGTTGGGCCTGGCTGAAGTCGCGGACGATGCTGGTGAACACCATGCCGGGCAAGACCGCGGTGGCCGTGTGCTCGGTGCGGCGGTCGAACTCCAGCGCGAACAGGGCGTTGGCGGTCTTGGACTGTCCGTACGCGTGCCAGTGGTCGTACGGGCGGCGGCGCCAGTTCGGGTCGTCGAGGTCGACGTCCGCGCGGCGGTGAGCGCGCGAGGACAGCACGATCACCCGGGCGTCGATGAGCCGAACACGTCGTGCCAGCGCGAAATGCCCGAGGTGGTTGACCCCGAAGTGCGTCTCGAAGCCGAGTCGCGTGCGGGTCAGCCCGGGGGTCAGCACACCGGCGTTGAGGATCAGCACCGACACCGGCCGAGGCACGGCCAGCGCGGCGATCGAGTCGAGGTCCTCAAGGTCGAGCGCGGCGAAGGCAACCTTGCCCTTGCCGGACATGCGCGCCGCGGCGGCCTCGCCCTTGGTGCGGTCGCGCCCGGTGACGAGCACGTCCGCACCCACGGCGGCCAGCGCCGCCGCCGTCGCCGCCCCGATGCCCGCCGTTCCGCCCGTCACGAGCGCGTAGTGACCGGCCAGATCATGGCCTGCCAGTACGTCGTCGGCCGTCGAGTGCCGATCCATCGTCTCTCCCCCGCGTGGTCCAGGGCCGTATTTTCGGGGGTGTCTCCCGATTGGGCAAGACTGTTTGCGCGGCACGGTTCCAGGTTCGGACGTTGGTGGACGGGTGAAACGGCGCCCCGCCGCGATCCGCCACTCGACGCGGTCGGCGTCCACCTCTACGGTGGCCAGCGGTGCTTCCGCACCGTCAGACGGTCCTTCCGGGACACTCCGCCAAGCGGCGGCACCACCCGCGGCCCGCGTACTGCCGATCTTGGGGTGAATTGGCGAATCTTGGGGTGAACACTGAGTCGATCCCGCGTATCCGGTCAGATCAGGGAAGCCATGGGACACACACGCACACACCACCTGCGCACGTTGACTGCCGCGCTAGACCTCCTGCGCGCCACCGCCAGCCGGTCGGATCCGCTGGACGAGGCGGTGCTGTGCCTGGTCGAAGCCGCTGTCGCGGCCGTGACGGCGGCGGAACGCGCACGGGTGGACTCCTGCCCGGAGGCGGCCCTGCGGGACGTGCTGGGCGCGGCCAGGGCTGCGGTGGGCGCCGCGACGTTCGCCATCGTGGCGGAACGTGACCATGGCGCCGCGGACAGACGTGTCCGCCGCGCTCGCGCGCACGACAACGGACACACCCGCCGAGTCGACGGCGCGCACGAACTGGTCCCCCGCGGCTCCTGATCGGTTCACCGTCGTGACCAGTTCCACTCGGTCAGGCCACGGGAGGAAGTCCGAAGTACTTCTCCGTAGGGGTGTCCATCGCGCGCAGCTCCCCGCCGTTGGTGATCATGATCTTGCCCCCGACAGTCCATGGCCTATCCCCCGCGGCGCTCATGAGCACACCGGTGCAGGTCCAGTGGACGCGGTACAGCAACCGTGGCAACAAGTCCACGGACAAATCCAGGGACACCCTGTCATCGGCCAGTTGCTTGCGCTTGGCGTCCAGCACGAGGGTGAGGTTCGCGAACCGCTTGGCGCTGTGAATCGGATAGACCTGGAGCTCGACATGGTTCGCCCGTGTGACGTAGTAGTACTGGCGGTCGAATCGCACCGTGAAATCGGCGCAGATCCGGTCGACGCGCTCGGAACCGACCAGCATAGTCGAGCGGAAGGTCAGTTTGCGCTCAACGGGCGTCACGCTCGAATCAGCCTCGGCTGTCCCGGTGTGCGGCTCACCGAGTACGTGGTACTCGATCCGCACGGATTCCGGTGGGCTGGCGGACTTGAATCCGTCAATCGTGAAGTTCTCCTCGCGGAGCAACGGCACACCTCTCGCGGCGCCACTGAGCGGGTAGTGGTCAGTCATGCGGACGGTCAGCAAGGCAGCGTGGAGCGCTTCGCCGTCGAGGCCGGTGATCTCGCGGACCGGACGGTCGAGGCTCGGCTGACGCGCGGGCCCTTCGCCTGCACCGAGGTCCAGGGGATTGGCCGGTGCCGGGCCGTCAGGAACACGCGGAACGGGCCGCCGCGCCGGGGTTGACATCACGTCGTCATCGTCCGAGGTGTCGGTGCCGGAATCCTCGCTATGGATTCGATCCGAGTCCGAATCGTCGGACTCCGATCCGGCCGAATCGGAGTCGTCTGGAGTCGCTGCCGCGGCCCGCGGAGCCAACTCGGCCTCCAGGCCGAGCCGTTTACGCATTTCGCGCGTATTCGGCGCCTTCTCGTACGTAGCCATGGCAAAGTCCGTTCCACTCGATCGAAGATCGAGCCTAACGAGGCCAAGCGCGACACCAGAACACGTCACCGGCCACTCCAGGGTGCCGCCTGCGTGACCCTTTCGGGCACAGGTGGCGGTTGCCCGTTACTCAGGGCCGGAGATCACCACCCGCACGAGTTGGTCCACGATCTCCTCGATGGCGCCGGAGCCGTCGACAGTCACGTCCGCCTGCTCGGGCGCCTCGTACGGCTGTCCGACACCGGTCAGGTTCGAGATGAGGCCCGCCTGCGCCTTCCGGTACAGGCCCTTGGGATCGCGGGACCGGCACACCTCCGCCGAGGTGTTGACCCAGGTCTCGACGAAGGTGCCCGGGTCGAACAGGGTTTTCGCGGCCATCCGGTCGGCGCGGAAGGGAGACACCAGGGCGACGATGACGATCAGGCCCGCGTCGCAGAGGAGTCGGGCGGCCTCGGCGACGCGGCGGACGTTCTCGGCGCGGTCGTCGCGGGAGAAGCCGAGGTCCTTGTTCAGGCCCGCGCGGACGTTGTCGCCGTCGAGCACATAGGTGTGCAGGCCCATCGCGTGCAGCCTGCGTTCCAACGCGTCGGCGATGGTGGACTTGCCCGCGCCGGGGATTCCGGTCAGCCACAGCACTCGCGGGGTCTGGCCCTTGCTCCGCGCGCGGGCCGCCTGGTCGACCGAGTAGCTCTGCGGCACGATGTCGGGGGTCCGGTACAGACTGCCCCGAACCATGCCCGCGGCCACGGTCTGCCTGCCGACCCGATCGACGAACAGGAAGCTGCCGGTGGCGCGGTTCTCCCGGTACGGCTCAAGAAACACCGGCCGGTCGGTGACGAACTCGACGGTGCCGATGTCGTTGATCCGCAGGGTCCGGGCGGCGGAGCGCTCGCCGGAGTCGGTGTCGAGCCTGCCGCGCACCGCGGTGACCGTTCCCTGGACGGTGAGCGGACCCACCACCGTCAGGTAGCAGTCGCCCTCGCGCAGCGGTGTCTCACCGGTCCAGACCACTTCCGCGGCGAACGCGGTGGCCCGCTGGGGCGCGAAACCCTCAGCGGTGCCAGGGGAATGCGCGATGAGCACGTCGCCGCGGGCGATGTCGAGTTCGTCGGTCAGGGTGACCGTGATCGGCATGCCCGCGACAGCGCGGGACAGTTCGCCGTCGATGCCGAGAACCCGGTCGACGGTGACCTTCGCGCCGCTGCGGGCCACGGTCACGGTGTCGCCCGGACTGACCGACCCGCCCGACGCCGTGCCCGCGTAGCCGCGGAGGTCGGCGCTGCGCGTCACGTGCTGGACGGGCAGGCGGAAGCCCCAGTCGTGCGGTCCCGACGCCTGTTCGGGATGCCATTCGGCCAGTGCCCGCAGCACCGACGGTCCCCGGTACCACGGCGTCCGGTCCGACAGCGCGGCCACGTTGTCCCCGCTCAGCGCGCTCACCGGGATCGCGACGACGTCCTTGAGTTCCAGTCGGTCCGCGGCGGCGCGCACCTGTTCCGCCTGCTCCTCGAACACCTCGCGGCGGTAGTCGACCGCGTCGAGTTTGTTCACCAGGACCAGGACCGTGCGCACGCCCATCGTCGCGCACACGGCGAGATGGCGCCGGGTCTGGCTGCGAATGCCCTTGGTGCAGTCCAGCAGGAGAATGCCGATGTTCGCGTTGGACGCGGCGACGGCCATATTGCGGGTGTATTGTTCGTGCCCGGGCGCGTCGGCCAGGATCACCCGGCGGCCGGAGGGCAGATGGAGCTGCCGATAGGCGACATCGATCGTGATGCCCTGCTGTAGTTCGGCCTCCAATCCGTCGGTCAGCAGCGAATAGTCCACTCGCCCGGTCGGAATGGTCGAACCGCCGCGGCGGACTCGGCGCGCGTAGTCCAATTCGTCGTCGGTGACGGTGTCGGTCTCCACCAGGAGCCTGCCGATCAACGTGGATTTCCCGTCGTCGACCGAACCACACGCCACGACGTGCACGACCGGGTGAAACAGTGGGCCCGACGCGACCTGGTCCGATGAGTGCTGTCCGCGGTCGCTCAAAAGTAGCCCTCCGTCTTCTTGCTCTCCATCGACGTCGAGCCTTCGCCGTCGATCAGCCTGCCCGCCCGCTCGGATCGGCGGTCCGCGGCCAATTCCGCCAGCAGTTCGTCCAGATTCTCGGCGGCGGACTCGACGCCCGCGGTCAACGGATAGCAGCCGAGGGTGCGAAACCGCACAAGGCGCTGTTGTGGCCGTTCACCGGGGCGCAGCGGAAACCGCTCGTCGTCCACCATGATGAATGATCCGGCGCGCTCGACAACGGTGCGCCGCGCCGCGAAATAGAGCGGCACGACGGGGACCCGCTCCCGACGAAGATAACGCCAGATGTCCTGTTCGGTCCAGTTCGACAACGGGAACACCCGCATCGTCTGACCTTCGGCGAGCTGGGTGTTCGCGGACCGCCAGAACTCCGGGCGCTGGTGCCGCGGATCCCAGCGGTGGCCGGGCTCGCGCAACGAGAACACCCGTTCCTTGGCCCGCGACCGCTCCTCGTCTCGACGGGCGCCGCCGATGGCCGCGTCGTGTCCGCCCAGGTCGAGCGCCTCGCGCAGGGCGGTGGTCTTCATGATTCGGGTGTACTCGTGCGCGCCGTGGGTGAACGGGGTCACGCCGTCGGCCGCGGCCTTGCCGTTGGTGTGCACGCGCAGGTCGAGGTCGAACCTGGCCGCGGTTTCGTCCCGGAATTCGATCATCTCGCGGAACTTCCAGCCGGTGTCGATGTGCACGACCGGAAAGGGCATGCGACCGGGGGTGAACGCCTTCACCGCCAGGTGCAGCAGCACCGACGAGTCCTTGCCCGCGGAATACAGCAGCACCGGTCTGCGAAACGCGCCCGCGACCTCGCGCAGGATATGAATGGACTCGGCTTCCAGGTGATCGAGAACGTGATCCGCCAGTACTTCCACGGAAGATGTCAAAGACATGCGCAGCCCGCCAAATTCGTGTCCGCCGACCCCAGTTCGGTTTCCTCGGACCGAGTCTCTCATGCTGGGAAGACAGCGGGCAACCGACTTGACACGCAGGCTAAACGGGTGCATGGCGACAGACTTGCGCCACCCTGGCGATTGCGAAAGGGTCGTCCGAGTCTTGCATTAGCACTCCATCGGCTGCCGCCCGCACGACATCGGGTCGGGGCCGAGAAGCGTCCGGCCACAAGCACAGCACCAGCAGGGGTGAGAGATGACAACGCGGACAGTTGCGGTGGTCGGCAATGGCGCGGCCGGTGTCATGGTGGGCGCGAACCTGGTGACCGAGTCCGCCGCGCGGGGCGTGGCACTGCGGGTGCTGCTGATCGGGCCCGGTCAGCAGCCCGCCCTCGGTGTCGCCTATTCCACCGATGATCCGCGGCACCTGCTCAATGTGCCCGCGGGTAAGATGAGTGCCCGGATCGGCGACCCCGATCATTTCGTGCACTGGCTCCGGGCGAATCGGACAAACAGCATTTCGCCGGGCGATTTCGTCCCGCGCGGCCAATTCGGCGCCTACCTGACCGACTTCCTCCGCTCGGTCGAGCGACAGGCCACGACGGCCCGTGTCGAGCACATCCGCGACACGGTTGCCCGGATCGGCCGACGCGGCTCGACGGGCCTGACGCTGCACCTGCGCACGGGCAAGGCGGTGCCCGTCGACGCGGTCGTGCTGGCCCTGGGGGCGTTGGCGCCCGGCTGCGACTGGGCGCCGGACGAACTGCGGGAGTCGGACCGGTTCATCGGCGATCCGTGGGCTCCCGACGCCTTGGCCGACGTGCCTGCCGACGACGACGTGCTGATCGTCGGAACCGGGCTCACCATGGTGGATGTCGCCCTCGCGCTGGATCGGCCCGGCCGGGTCGTGCACGCGGTGTCCCGCCACGGTTTGCTGCCCCGAGCGCACAATCCGACGGGCTCCCCGCCGCTGCCGCCGCCGCGCATCGCGCCCGGCGACGACCTGGACTCCGTGTGGCGCTCGATTCGCCGCCACCTTGAGGACTCCATTCGCACCCACCGCGACTGGCGGCCCGCGATCGACAGCCTGCGCCCGATCACCTCCACGATCTGGCGACAGCTCACCGACGTGGACCGGCGCCGGTTCCTCACCGAGCACAGCCGGGTGTGGGAGGTCCTGCGGCACCGGATGGCCCCGGCCGTCGCCGCCCAGGTGGCGGGTATGCGCCGGTCGGCTCGCCTGCGGATCGGCAAGGGCGCGGTCGCGGGCGTCGACCCCGGCGCGCGACTGCGGGTCCGGCTGCACAACGGCCGGGAGCTGGCCGTCGGCACCGTGATCAACTGCACGGGGCCGAGCTGCGATGTCGGGCCGACCGGGGACACGCTGGTCGGCAGGCTGCTCGCGGCCGGGATCACCGCCCGCGGTCCGCTCGATCTCGGCTTCGACACCGCCGACGACGGCCGCGTCGCGGGCTCCGGCGCGCCGGTCTGGGTGATCGGCGCGCTGCGCCGGGGCAACCTGTGGGAGACCACCGCCTTCCCCGAGATCCGGGCGCAGGCCGCCGAGATCGCCGCCGCCGTGCTCGCCACCGCGCCGATCCGGGTCGACCGCCCAGTCCTCGACCGCCCAGTCCTCGATCGCTATGCGCTCCCGCTGGCGGCCACCCGCGCGAGCGCCGCGGCCTACGACGCCGCGCTCGACCGGATCCTGCTGATCCGACCGGGCGCGGACGACCTCCTCACCCGGGCCGTGGCCGACGACCCGGACTTCGCGGTCGGGCACGCCGCGCTCGCGCTGCTGGGGCGCGAGTGGGGTGTCGGGGTCGACGTGCACCGGTCCCTGCGCGCGGCACGGCGCGCCGTGCGGGTCCGCGGCGGCGACCGCGACCGCAGCTTCGTCGCCGCGGTGACCGCGCTGGCGGCCGAACCCGCCGCGGCGGGCCGGGCCGCGCTGCTGCGGCACATCGACGCCTACCCCCGCGACGCGCTCGCGGTGAGCGTCGCGGTACCCACCATCGCCTTCGGCGGGGTCACCGCGGGCAAGGACACCTGGGAGCTGATCGAGCGCCTCGGCCCGGCCTACGGCGACGACTGGTGGTACCTCGGGCAGCTCGCGTTCGTCCGGCAGGACCAGCGGCGCTGGCTCGAAGCGGACGCCCTGGTCGCCCGCGCGCTGGCCGAGCAGCCCGCGTCCGGCCACGCGGCGCACGCCAGGACGCACGTGTACTACGAGACCGGGGAGCACCGCGCGGGCCTGCGTTGGCTGGAGGAGTGGCTCCGGTCGGCCGGGGCGCGGACCGACCATGCCGCGCACTTCTCCTGGCACGCGGCCCTGCACGAGCTGATGCTCGGCCGGGACGACGCGGTCCGCGCCAGGTACGCCACCCAGTTGGCCCCGCCCGCGGCAGACGGCGTCCGAGTGCTCGTGGACGCGGCTTCGTTGCTGTGGCGGTGTTCGGTCACCGGCGCGTGGCACGGGCGACTGCCGATCGGCGCGGTCCTCGACGCCGCGCCGCGGGAGTGGCTGGTGCACCCGCCCAGCGCGTTCGCCGCGATGCACGCCGCGATCGCGCTGGCCGCGGACGGCGACGCGGCGGGCCTGGACCGGCTGCGCGGCCACGCCGACGGGCACGCGTCCCCGGTGTTCGCCCGGGTCATCGCGCCGCTGTGCGCGGGCCTCGCCGCCGTGGTCGAGGGCCGGTGGACGCTCGCGGCGGCCGACCTCGCCACGGCGCTGCGGAGGATCGAGGAGGTCGGCGGGAGCGCGGCGCAGCGGGAGGTCATCGAGGACACCCTCGTGCAGACCCTGGTGTCGGCCGGTCGAAACGACGATGCCGCCCGAATCCTGTCCGTGCGGCTCGATCGGCGTCCGTCGCCCCGGGACCTGCGGCACAGGACCTTCATCGAATCCGGTACCGCGCCATGATCCGGTCGCCGAACAGCGCGGGGCCGCTCCGACTGTCCGAAGCGGACCCGCGCTGTCCTAAGGAGATTCCTAACCGGGCTGGTGCCACACTGTCCTAAACAGACGGTGGGCGGTGGGCCACGACGAGCACGACGCCCTCGCTCTGCGGCCCGTTGACGACCTGCTCCCAATCCACGTTCTCCCCCATCGCGAAGATCTCCGCGAGGTACGGCGGGAGGTCGCCGTTGCGCTGGATGTGCTCGCGCATCGCCGCGTAGGTCTTGGCGAAGGTGTACTTCGTGTACTCGGTGATGTCGGTGGCCTCGTCGAGGACCAGCCCGGCCGCGGTGACGAACCCGGGGTAGTCCGCCGTCCGCACGAGCGGCGCCGCCCGCCAGGCCGCCAGCATCTCGGCCAGCCCGCGCTGATCGTCGTCGTCGGCGGGCGGGGTCAGCTCGATGAAGTCCGTCAGTGCCAGCTTGCCGCCCGGCCGCAGCACCCGACGGATCTGGTCGAGCACCTGGACTCGGTCTGGAATGTGCACAATGGACTCAAGGGCGAGCACCGCGTCGAACGACTCCGGCTCGAACGGCAGGTTCGTCCCGTCGGCGTAGGAGAACCGCACCTGCTCCGCCATGCCCTCGGCCCGCGCCCGCGCGCTCGCGAGCCGGACGTCCTCGGTGCTGACCGAGATCCCCACCACCTGCGCGCCGGTCGCGCGGGCCAACTGCACCGCGGGCTTTCCCGGGCCACAGCCGAGATCGAGCACCCGGTGGCCGGGTTTGATGTCCAGCTTCTCGGTCATGATGTCGGTCAGCCGCTCGGCGGCCACCTCGATGTCGCTGAGGTCGTCCGGCCCGGTCCAGTAGCCGTAGTGCATGCTGCCGCCGAGGAACTCGGCGATCAGTTTGTTGCTCTGGTTGTAGAAGTCGCCGACCTCGTCGGGAGTCGGCAGCGCGTAGCCGGTGTCCACGTCGGTGCGCATCACTCGGTGCCCATCTCGTCGAGCAGCCGCACTGCGTGCCGTTCCATCAGGGCACTCGCCGCCCGGACCTCCGCGGCCATCGGCCGGTCGGCCTCCAGCGGCGGGGAGATCTCGGCCAGCTCCGCCCACACCCCGGTGGTGCCGCGGTCGTGCTCCGCCATCACCGAGAGCTGCGCGACGCCGAGGGCCAGCGACCCGACGACGTGCCAGGCCAGTTCGAGCGCCTCGGAGACCCCGTTGGCGCCGTTGAGCGCCATCGGCACGTGGTCCTGGTTCCACCCGTTGGTCGGCAGCGTGGTCAGCGAGGCCGGGGTGACGAGCTGGCGGATGCGGGAGATGAACGAGGTCGCGCTGATCTGCACGCCCGCCAGGCCACACCCGCGGCCCGCGCGCGGGGTGAGCATCGTCGGCAGGTCGCCGTTGGTCACCGGGCTGGTGATGAGGTTCAACTGCCGCTCGGCCAGGTACGCCGCCATGTGCATCGCGAGACCGGTCTGCTCGGAGGCGAAGCCGACCGGCATGGCGTGGAAGTTCCCGCCGTGCAGCACCCGGCCGTCGAAGGTGACCGGGTTGTCGGTGCAACCGGACGTCTCGCGCGCCAGGGTGTCGCCCGCCGCGGTCAACTGGTCGAGCACCGCGCCGAGCACCTGCGGCGCGCACCGCAGGCTGTAGGGCTCCTGCAGCGGGCGACCCGGGTGCTTGGTCATGCCGTCGGGCAGGTCGTCCCTGATCCACCTACCGACCGTCAACTGGCCGATCTGGTTGCGGACCAGGCCGATGCCGACGTCGAAGTGCTCCGGGTTGGCGCCCAGCACCGCGGCCGAGCGCGCCGTGAGCGCGGCGATCGCGCGGACCAGGCGCAGCGCGGACTGCTGGTTGAGGATCGACACCGCGAGACCGACACCCGTGCCGTTGACGAAGGCGAGCGCCTCCCGGACCGGCCATTCGAGCCGGTTGGCGCCCAGTCCGGCGAGCACGTCCCCGGCGTCCTCGGTCGACCAGCGCCCGCGGGAGTCGCGCACCCACGCCTCGCCGAACCCGGTGAACGTCAGCGCCGCGTGCGCGAGCGGCTGCAGGTCGCCGCTGGCGCTGACCGTGCCGTCGCGCGGGATCGCCGGGGTGAAGCCGCCGTTCCACAGGTCGGCCAGCTTCTGCCAGAACTCCGGCGACACCGCCGAGATGCCCTTGCGCATGCTGTTGAGCCGCAGCCACAGGACGAGCCGGGACACCTCCGGGCTCAACGGCCTGCCCTGGCCGGAGCCCAGGTGGGAGATGAGCGAGATGCCCTGCTCCATCTCCGACTCCGCGCGGAAGCCGACGAACGGGCCGAACCCCTGGGTGAGCCCGTAGACCGGCTCACCGGTCGCCAGGTGCGCGTCGATGGTCTCCGCGCTCGCCGCCATGCGTTCGATGTCCGCGTCGTTGCACGGATCGATCTTGGCGTCCCACGACGCGCTGCGAACGATCTCCGCGAGGTGTTCGGAGCCTGCCATCTCGCCGAGCGATACTTCGGTGACTGTCACGGTGCTACCCCTGCGTCAGCGGTGAGTGATTGGTCTTGGCGCAACTTGCCCATCGCGGACCGGGCGATCCGGTCGACGACGCGCACCCGCCTCGGGCGCACGCCGATGGCGGAGATAGCCGCGGCGAGGTCGAGGTCGTTCAGTTCGGTACCGGGGTGCAATGCGACGAGCAGATCCACGTGTTCGCCGATCATCCGGTCCGACACCGGCTGGACGGCGAGATCGGCGCAGTCCAGCACGTCGCGCAGCGCGTGCTCGACCTGGTCGAGGTCGATCCGCCGCCCGTTGACCTTGACGAGCCTGCCGCTGCGCCCGATGTGCCGGAACGTCCGGTCGTCCACGGCCCGGACGAGATCGCCGGTCGCCCAGGTCGGCGGCGCGGCCTCGCCCGGCCGCGCGGCCAGCCGGGGCGTGCGGACGACCAGCGGGACATCGGCGTCGGCGGACACGGGCTCGGCGAAGCTGACGTCGGCGAACAGCGTCCACGGCGGGGTCTCGCCCCCGCGCCACAGCCGGTACCCGATGCCACCGGTCTCGGTCGAGCCGATCGTCTCCGCGATCACCGCCCGGTCGGGCCCGGCCGCGGCGAGGAACTCGCCCGCGCTCGCGGGCAGCTTCGCGCCGCCGTAGAGCACGGTGACCTGGTCCATCGCGCGCACCCAGTCCAGGTGCGCGAGCAGCAGCGAGAAGATCCACGGCGTGGCCACGACGACGACCCGCTTGGCCCCGGTGTCCGGCAGCCCGCCGAAGAACTCCGAGCGGTACCACACGGGCACCCTCAGGTGCGCGGGCAGCAACCCCGTGGCCAGCGCACCGAAGATGTGGATCGGCGGCGCGAACGCGACCACCGCCCGCGGCTCGCCCGGCCCGACCAGCTCGGCGAGCATGCCCGCCTCGCGCCAGAGGTTCTCCCGCGTGCGCCGCCAGCACCGGCTCGACCCCGTGCTGCCCGAGGTGTGGAAGTCGACGGTGTCGGGCATCGTCTCGGCGACCAGCGCCGCCGGGTCCAGGCCCGCGGCGTCCCACCGCACGTGCCACTGGCCCTCGGCCACCTCGGGCGCGCTGAAGCCCGACGACAGCACCGCCACCGGAGCGAGCTCCTGATAGACCACTGCACTCCTTGTCGTTGCTCTGTCGTCGTTGGTTCTGGTGCGAAAACGGTGATATCCGGCGCGGATGTACCGCCGGTGTACCGCCGGCGGGACAGCCCTTTCGCCTGCCCGCCGCTGTGCTAGCCCACCGCCTGGGCGATATCCATGAGGTAACGCCCGTATTCCGAGTTCTTCATTCCGTGGCCGAGCCGCTGGCAGTCCTCGACGCCGATGTAGCCCATGCGCAGCGCGATCTCCTCCAGGCACGCGATTCGCACGCCCTGGCGTTTCTCGATCACCTGCACATACTGGCTGGCGACCAGCAGCGAGTCGTGCGTGCCCGCGTCGAGCCACGTGAAACCGCGGCCGAGCCGAACAAGCTTGGCCCGCCCCTGCTTGAGATAGGCGAGGTTGACGTCGGTTATCTCCAATTCCCCGCGGGCGGACGGGGTGAGGTCCCTGGCGATCTCCACGACGTCGGAGTCGTAGAAATACAGACCGGTGATCGCGTTGTCCGAGCGGGGCAGCACCGGCTTCTCCTCAAGGGACACCAGTTCGCCGTTGCCGTCGACCTCGCCGATTCCGTAGCGCTCGGGATCGGACACGGGGTAGCCGAACAGCGTGCACCCGTCGATCTCGTCGCGGGCCGCGCGCAGCAGGCGCGGGAACCCGGCGCCGTGGAAGAAGTTGTCGCCCAGGATCAGCGCCGACAGGTCGTTGCCGACGTGGTCGGCGCCGATGAGGAACGCCTCGGCGATGCCGCGCGGCTCGTGCTGCTCGGCGTAGGAGATGTTGAGGCCGAGTTGGGCGCCGTCGGACAGCAGCGCGCGCAGGGCCGGGAGGCTGGTGGGCGTCGAGATGATCAGGATGTCGCGCAGACCCGCCAGCATGAGAATCGACAGCGGGTAGTAGACCATCGGCTTGTCGTAAATCGCGAGCAACTGTTTGGACGTCGACAGCGTCGCCGGATGCATCCGGGTGCCACTGCCCCCAGCGAGGACAATTCCCTTCATCACTAGCCCCGTTCGTGAAGTTCTCCTGCTGTCGGCTTTCGGCGAGACCGTACTCGGCGGACTACCCACTGGCCAACCCCGCCGGGTTGTTTTCGCCGCTGCGCTTGGGGGTCGACAGTTCGTCGGTGTCGAGTGTCGAATCCCGGCGCGCCAGATAGCGCATGAATGGTCCGGTAACCGCGGTGGTCACGATGGCGACGAGCACCAGAATAGTGAAACCGAACTGGTTGATAATACCGTACTGCAGGCCGATGGAGGCTATGACGAGTTCGGTGACGCCCCGACAGTTCATCAGTGCGCCCACTTGTATCGCCTGCATCGGTCGGAGTCCGACCAGGCGGGCGGCCCCGCCCGCGCCGATCACCTTCGTCACCTGCGCGACGATCAGCACACCGATGAACAGCAGCCAGTGGTCGGCCTGGCCGCCGAGCAGGCCGACCGAGGTCTTGAGCCCGACGCCCGCGAAGAACAGCGGCAGCAGGATGAACAGGGTGAACCCCTGGAGTTGGCGGCTGATCCGCTCCACGACCGGCGTGCCGCGGGGCACCGCCGCGCCGAACAGGAACGCCCCGATCAGCGGGTGCAGGTTGATCATCTGGGTGAGCGCGGAGAAGCCGATCGCGCCGACGACGAGCACGGTGGTCAACAACTGCTCGGACCGCATCCGCGCCACCAGCGCGGCGAGCACGTGCCGGACGACCAGGAAGGTCACCAGCACCAGAGACGCGGCCAGCCCGACCGCGGCCGCGACGTTGCCCGCGTCGCCGGACCCGGTGCTCGCGAGGATCGCGGTGAGCGCCAGCCAGGCGACACCGTCGCCGATCGCGGCGGCCGACAGCGCCAGCGCGCCGATCGTGGTGCCCTCGATCCCCAGGTCGACCAGGATCCGGGCGAGCACGGGCAGCGCGGTGATCGCGAGCGCCAGCCCGAAGAACAGGGTGTAGCCGGTGGTCGAGGCACCCGCGCCGGCAAGCATCGGCTGGGCGAGCACGGCCACGGCGACACCCGCGCCGAAGGGCAGGCCCATGCCGCCGAAAACCACGGCGCCGACGGCGCGGACCCGCGGAATCCGGTCCGTGCGCAGCTCGCAGCCGAGCAGGAACATGAAGATGACCAGGCCCAACTGGGCGGCCTTCTCCAGCGCGGTGAGCACGTCGGCCGGGAACAGCCAGGCGGCTCCCGCAGGCCACAGCAGGCCGAGTACGGACGGGCCGAGCACCAGCCCGCCGAGGATCTCACCGAGCACGGGCGGCTGCCGCAGCCGCCGCATCAGCTCGCCGAGGAGGTTGCTGATGAGCAGGATCACGGCCACGACCAGCAGGAACCTGGTGATCGGGTCGACCTTCGCCCCGTCACTCCCCGTGGCCCCCGACGCCCACAGCACGACGGTGGCGATGAGCGCGACCGCACCCGCGCCGAAGCCGACCCAGGTTCGCAGGCCGCGGGCCTGCCCGCTCGGTGCGGGCGCCGCCGTCGGACCAGTCACGGCGCCACGGACGCTTCTCGGCGGCGGGACGAGATACCGCCGCCGGAGCGCGCGTCCAACTCCGGGGCGCCGGTGAAGGTGCGCGATCCGTACAGCAGCGGGCTGCCCGCGCCGATCTCCACGTTCACGACGGTGCCGAACACCACGGCGTGGTCACCGACGACCTTGATGTCGGCCAGCACGCACTCGGCCATCGCGTGGGTGTCCTCCACCAGCCACGGCAGACCGGTCCGCGCCGACCGCTCCCAGGTGACCTGGTCGAACCGGTCCGGTTTGGTCGAGGCGAAGACCTCCGCCGCGCGCCTGCCGCCCGCGTGGAGCAGGTTCACCACGAACCCGGCGCACGAGCGCACCGCGGACAGCGTCCCGCTGCGCTCGTCGAGGCAGATGAGCAGCGTCGGCGGCGACAGGGTCACGCTGGTCAGCGAGTTGCACGTCAGCCCGTGCGGCCTGCCGTCGCCGTCGACCGAGGTGATGATCGCGACGCCGGTGAAGTAGGAGCTCATGAAGCCGCGGAACGCCTCCGGGATCAGCGGCCGCTCGACGTCACCGTGCGGGGACAGTGCGGGCTGCTGCGAGCTGGACTGCATGAACTCCCCTTCCGATCACCGGGCCGCCGTGGTCACTTGTTGATGCTCGCCAGGTACTCGAAACAGCTCGGCAGCGCGGCGACCATCTCGTCGGCCTCGGCCTTGACCCGGGCGAACTCGGCCAGCGCGTTGGCCGGGTCGAGGTGCTTCAGCGCGGGTGTCGCCTGCTTGGGCAGGTGGCCGAGCCCGAGGTTCATCGCGTTCCACGAGTAGCTCTCGAACCCGTGGAAGTACGGGTAGATCGTCTCCTCGTCCAGCAGCCGCGACTCGGCCAGGTCGAGCTTCTCCGCGAGCCCGTGCGGCATTTCGCGGACCTTGGCCTCCTTCCAGTACGGCGTGTCGTCGCGCTGGGCGGCCTTGTAGTGCAGGACGAGGAACTCCTTGACGCCGTCGATCGCGTGCGCCACCCGGGTGTTGTACGCCTCGGTCTGCTTGGGGTCCCAGCGCTCGTCGGGGAAGTGTTTGACGAGCTGCTCGATGGCGTGCTGGATGAAGAAGATTCCGGTCGACTCCAGCGGCTCGACGAATCCGCTGGACAGCCCGATCGCCACGCAGTTGTTGACCCAGGAATTCTCGTTGCGCCCGATCCGCATGCGGATGTGGTTCACCGGGAGGTCGTCGCGGCCCGGCGCCACGGCATTGCGCAGTTCCGCCTCGGCTTCCTCCGGCGAGATGAACTCGTCGGAATACACGTAGCCGTTTCCATTGCGCTGGAACAGCGGAATGGTCCACATCCAGCCCGCGTTCATGGCGGTGGCGGTGGTGTAGGGGGACATGTCCGTGGCCTCTTCGCGCGGAACGCGAAGCGCCACCGCGCGGTTGTTCGGCAGCACGTCGGTGAACGACTGGAACTTCATGCCCAGGGTCTGGTTGATCAGCAGACTGCGGAAGCCGGTGCAGTCGACGAACAGGTCGCCGGAAAGGTCGCCGCTGCCCTCGGTCCGCACGTGGGTGATCCACCCGCGCGCGTCCGTCTGGACGTGCTGGACGTTGTCCACGACCCGTTTCACGCCGAGCCGCATCGCGTAGTCGGCGAGGTAGCGCGCGACCTCGTCGGCGTCGAAGTGGTAGGCGTACGGGAACTGCGCGCGCTGCTCGGCCAGCGTCGACCTGCCGAGCGTGCCGTCGAGGCCGGAGGCGAACAGCGAGCCGTCCAGCATCCGCGGCGAGCGGTTGGCCTCGCACAGCGCGGAGGTGATGAAGCACGAGCGGTCGAACGGCACGTCGCGGTCGCCGAGTTCGAGCCACCAGTCGGCCAGCGAGAAACCGTCGACCACTCGCAGCCGTTCGAACGGGTGATAGAAGTGCTCGCCCGGCTTGCTCCAGTTCTCGAATCGGATGCCGAGCTTGTAGCCGCCGCCGCATTTGGGCAGCCAATCGGCTTCATCGAGCCCCAGGTAGTCGAAGAAATGGCGCACAGTGCTGAAGGTCGCCTCGCCGACGCCGATGCGCGACACCTGCGCCGACTCCACCAGTGTGACGTCGATCTGGTGGGCGAATGCCGCCTTCAGGTAGCTGGCCGTCATCCACCCGGCCGTGCCACCGCCAACGATGACCACAGATCGGATCATTCCACGCTCTCCTAGAGGTATGGGCGCACCGAATTCGGGACCGCAGAAACCGCTCAGACGATCCGCACGTCGGGCACGTACAGGATCCACTTGCCGCCGGACTCGCGAAACGCCTGCTCTTTGGCCATGATCTCGTCGGCATGGTTCCACGCGAACAGCAGCGCGTAATCTGGATACGGATCCGAGAACGCCTGGGGCGGCTGGACCGGAATGTGCGTGCCCGGTGTCAGCCGGTTCTGCTTCGCGGGCGTGCTGTCGCACACGAACGGGAGCAGCTCGGGTCCGATTCCGACGAAGTTCGTCACCGTGGCGCTCTTCGCGGTCGCGCCGTACCCGACCACCCGCTTGCCGTCGGCGGCCAGCCCGCTGAGCAGGGCGGCCAGCTCGTGCTTGGTCGCGAGCACCTTCTCGCCGAACCGCCGCAGGGTGGCGATGTCGTCGAGCTTGTCGGCCTTCTCCTCGGCCAGCAGGTCCGCCACGGCGGCGGTCGGCTGCCGGGCGCCCGCGAGCGCGAGGGTGTAGCGGACCTCGCCGCCGTGCACCGGGATGCGCTCCACGTCCACCAGTTCGAGCCCGTTGCGCGCGGCCATGGCCTGCACGGAACGCGCGGTGAAGAAGAAGAAGTGCTCGTCGTAGATCTGGTCGAACGAGGTCCGCGCGACGATGTCGCCGAGGTACGGGTCTTCGAAGACGAACACGCCGGTCGGCTCCAGCAGCGCCGCGACGCCGCTGAGGATCGACCCGATGTAGGGGATGTGGCACAGCGTGTTGGCCGCGTAGATGACCGCGGCCTTGCCCTCGGTGCGCAGGATGTCCTCGGCTGTCGACAGCTCGAAGAACGACTTGCGGACCTTGATCCCCTTGGCGGCCGCGACGTCGGCGACGCTGCCCGACGGCTCCACGCCGAGGTGCCGGATCCCCGCGTCGGCGAGCGCGCCGAGCATGACCCCGTCGTTGCAGCCGACCTCGACCACGAACGGGTCGTCCCCGGTGAGTTCGGTGGCGAGCAGCCGCTTGGCCAGCTCCTCGAAGTGGGTGCGCATGTAGGCCGAGCCGGACGAGTAGTACGGGTACTCGTCGTGGAACATGCGGTCCCTGGGCACCTCCTCCATCAACTGCACCATCGTGCAGTCGCCGCAGATGCCGGTGGCGAGCCGGAAGAAGAACTCCGCGCTCTGGTCGGCATTCGGCAGGAGAAAGGCATCGGAGAGCGGCTGGCGGCCGAAGTCAAAGAACTCGCGGACCGCACCGCCGCAAACCCGACATTGGGAATCATTCGACATTCAAAGCTCCTGAGGACGGTCCACCCGATAGTAGACGTGTGGTCACGCGCGTTCCCGCTTTGGCCCGCCAACGCAGTAGGAAATCGTACGCAAACAATGCCTGCCCGACCGGCGCCGAGTCTCACACGGAACGCGCCGCCCGCGCAATGAGCGGCTTGCGACGAGTCCGCCTCGCCCCCGGCGCGCTGTCCCGCCAGCGGGACGGTGCCCAGGGCCGACCACGCTGTACGCGGCGGTTTTCCGCGTTGACCCTGCCCGCGAACTCCCACTAGCCTTCACCACTGGCCGTCGGCCGTGTATCACTGTGCTGACAACCACTGTGCCGACACGAATTCCCGCACCACGCCCGAGCGCCGGTGCGGAATGGTCCGGCCAAGGCATGAAGTAATGTCGGGATCGAGCGGGCCGGTCGAGATCCGGCCGCGCTTTGCGGGAACAGCCCGAATACGGACGGGAGGATACCCATGATGACTGCGGGGCTCAACCTGAGCAAGCGCGGCGGTTTCGCCCTCATCCGGGACGGCAAGCTGGAGTTCAGCCACGACATTCACCGGTCGGCGGCCGGGGACGTGGATCTCGCGGAGATTCCGCGGATACTCGCCCGCTACTCGATCGACGTCGCCGAGATCGACGAATGGGCGATCGACGGCTGGGACGGCGCGAAGGCCGGCCAACTCCGGGTCCGCGCGGGCGGCTCGGCCGTCACGGTGGATCTCGCACCGTATCTGGAAACCGAGTGGACCCCGAATCCCGGCGAGCCCGCCCACCTCGGCGAACTCGACCTGGGCGGGCGGCCGACGACCTACGCGAGCTACGCCAAGGTGGCGGGCATGGTGGCCGCGGCCTACTGCACCAGCCCGTTCGCCGTCCGCCAGGAGCCCGCGGTCGTCCTGGTCTGGGACGCGGGCAGCTTCCCGCGGCTCTACCACGTCGACTCGACCGGGCAGGTCGAGCCGGGCGGCGCGCTGCTGGCGCTCATCGGCGACGTCTACGCCCTGGCCTACGCCCGATTCGGCCCGAACCGGGGCCGCGACGTCGCCGACCAGGAGGACACCGCCGCCGTCGACGCCGTGATCACGCGCGCGACCCTCGGCACCGCCCGCGACGAGCTGACCGCGGTGTTCCGCGAGGCGTTCCACACCCGGTTCGAGGCGGACACGCCGGTGGCCAGGGAGTACCGAGAGACGATCACCGGCTGCGGCACGTCCGCGGAGCCCTCGCACACCTACACCCACGAGTACCTCGCCCTGGCCCACGCGCACATGACGCGGCTCGGCGCCCAGAACGACGACGTGATCGCGAGCCTGTACCGCGTCACCGAGGAACTCCTGCTCGACCGGCTCGACCACGCGCTGCGCGACCGGTACCGCGGCGAGCAGGTCAACCTCTGCTTCACCGGCAGTTGCGCGCTCGACGTCACACTGAACTCGACGCTGCGGCGGCAGTCGGCGGTCAAGGAGCTGTACGTCCCGCCGTTCCCGGACGCCTCGGGGTCGGCGATCGGCGTCGCGGCGGCGCACCTCGGCCGCCAGGGCGGACTGCGCGCGCTGGACTGGAGCCCGCGGCTCGGCCCGGAACTCGCGCGCCATCCGCACATGCCGCCCGACTGGTCGATCTCGCCGTGTCGGCCGGAGGAACTGGCCCGGCTCATCCACGTGACCGGCAGGCCCGCGGTCGTGCTGTACGGCCGGGCGCAGCTCGGGCCGCGCCCGCTCGGCGCCAGGTGCGTGCTCGCGCCCGCCGTCGACCCCGCGGTGCGCGACCACCTCAACCAGGTCACCGGGCACGACCAGCACCGCCCGCTCACGCCGATCTGCCTGGCCGAGCACGTGGCGGAGGTGTTCGAGCCGAGCGGGCCGGACCCCTACAGCCAGTTCGAGCACCGGGTCCGGGCCGAGTGGGTGGACCGGATCCCGGCCGCCGCGCATCCCGACGGCACGACCAGGATGCTGACGATCACCCGCGAGGACAATCCGGTGCTCCGGGCGATCCTGCGCGAGTACCGCGGTTGGAGCGGCGTCCCGGTGCTGGCGATGACCGGCGCGGGCGCCCGCGGTTCCGGGTTCTTCCAGGACACGCTGTCCGCGCTGACCTGGGGGGAGATCGACCTGGTCTGGAGTGAGGGCGTGCTGTACCGCCGCGTGCGGCGTCCGCTGACCGAAGCTGGCCGAGGGTAGGAGAGGAAAGACATGCCGGTCGCTCCGCGCGCGATGGCCATCTCGTTCATGAAGTCCGGCACCCACCTGCTGCAGGAGCTGATGCTGGAGCTGGACTACAAGATCGTCGGGGTGCCGCGGCCGTCGCCGCGCACCATGCCCACCTTCGACGACGAGCAGCTCCAGGCCGTCGCCGCGCTCGTGCTGTCCAAAATGGACTATGACGAACTGTTGGAGCTGCGGGGAACCGAAGAGTTCGCCACCCGCACCGGCGACGCCTGGTCCGGGCTGTACTGGCACTGGCAGCAGCGGCTCGGCCAGCACGTGGTCAACCGGTACGGGCAGACCCGGATCGACTTCGCCGACGCGGTCATCACCAACCCGTACCTGCCGTTCACCCGCTTCGCCGACACACCGCCCGGCCTGTGCTGGATCTTCCACGAGCTGGACATCCACCGCGTCGACGGCAGCTTCCTCAACGAGTGGGTGGACACCGAGAGCCCGCCGCTGGTGCTCAACTACCGGGACCCGCGCGACACGGTCATCTCGATGATCAACTTCTTGGAGGGCCGGACCCGCGAGGGGTACGGCAACTTCTTCGAGGCGGACATCTTCAGCGCGATCCTGGCGAGCAAGCCGACCTGGGAAGAGAAGATCGACTACGCCCTGCAGGACCCGGCTTTCCTCGGCCACGACCAGTTCGTCAAGGCGCTCTGGCTGCTGAACCACCCGAAGGTCTGCAAGGTGCGCTACGAGGACCTGGTCGGCCCGCGCGGCGGCGAGTCCCGGGAGCGGCAGGTCGAGACCGTGAACCGGATCCTCGACCACGTCGGCTCCGACCGGGACGCCGAGGCGGTCGCCGACGCGGTCTACAACCCCAACGCGTGGAGCTTCCACGTCGGCCGCAGCGGCGGCTGGCGCGAGAAGTTCACCCGACGCAACATCGACGTCTTCGCCGAGAAGTTCGGCAACATTCTCGTCCAGTACGGCTACGAGTAAGCCAGATCCCTTGGGCGCCAAGGGATCGACAACACCCCGGCCGCCGTCGTGGCCGGACGAGCAGTCGACACCGAGCCACTGACCCGTGGCGCCGGCGGCGAGGAGGAACCGCGTGCTGTCCGCTGAACGCAACGAGACGCTGACCCGATTCGGCCCCGGGACGCCGATGGGCGAGCTGATGCGGCGCTACTGGTACCCGGTCGCGATCAGCGCCGATCTGCCGGTGCGGGATCTGCGCAAGGTCCGCCTGCTCGGCGAGGATCTGGTGCTGTACCGGCTTTCCAACGGTTCGGTGCACCTGCACGAAGACCGGTGCCCGCACCGCGGGACGGCGCTGTCCTACGCGATCGTGGAGTCCCAGGGCCTGCGCTGCGCCTACCACGGCTGGCTTTTCGACGGCACCGGCGCCTGCCTGGAGCAGCCAGGAGAACCCGCCGACTCCACCTTCGCCGACAAGGTTCGGGTCAAGACCTACCCGGTCGAGGAACTCGGCGGGCTGGTCTTCGCCTACCTCGGTCCCCAGCCGACACCGACCCTGCCCCGCTACGACCTGTTCTGCTGGGACGACGCGATCCGCGACATCGGGCACACCATCGTGCCGTGCAACTTCGTGCAGATCATGGAGAACGCGGTCGACCTCGACCACGTCGCGTGGCTGCACGGCCGATACAGCGAGTGGCTCAACAGCCGGGGCCTGCCGGTCGAGATCCCGAAGACGTTCTCCCGGCTCAACCGCGAGGTCCGGTTCGACAGCACCGACTACGGCATCCTGATGCGCCGCCAACTGGAGGGCCAGGACGCCAGCGCGGAGGACTGGTCCATCGGCCACCCGCTGGTGTTCCCGAACATGCTGCGCCTCGGCGGCGGCGGCAGCTTCGGCTTCCACCTGCGCGTCCCGATCGATGACGAGAACACGTGGGTGCTCTGGTACACCGCGTATCGGCCCGGCGGCCTGCCCGTCCCCGCCCCGGGACCGATCACCTCCTACGACGTACCCTGGCGCCTGCCGGATGGCGACTTCCGCCTGGACCACGTCGAGGGACAGGACATCATGGCCTGGGTCACCCAGGGCCGGATCGCCGACCGCACCCGCGAACGCCTCGGCACCGTCGACCGCGGCGTGATCATGCTCCGGCAGATGCTGTTCGACCAGGCTGAACGGGTGCGCCAGGGCCACGACCCGATGGGCGTGTTCCGCGGCCCCGGGTCGGACCGGGTCATCGACCTCCCGCAGGAAGTGGAGAAGTTCGGCGAGGGCACCGGCTTCGTCCGCGACTTCCTCGAAGCCGCCCACGCGAAGTTCAGCACCCGCAAGCCGGAGATCGTCCGCCGGTACGCCGAGGTCGGCCTCGACCTCGGCATCGCCCCATAGCGACGGCCAGGATTCCCGCACATCACCAGCCGGGTCTGGTCGATCTAGTCATACCGACACGCCCGGAGGCGAGCAGTGGTAGCCCTCGAAATCTGGTATGACCAGGTGCCGGCAAACGACTTCGGACCTGGCGAGCAGGCAATCCTGGTGCAGACGCTCGCCGAGGTTGGACGCCCTTGTGGACCGGGTACTGGACGAAACCAAAGACCACGTCGCGCCGCCGATGATCCAGGTCGTATTGGCAGACGTGCGGCGTTCTCCGGTGCTCGAAGTCGGTTTGGGTCGGGACAACGGGTTCATTGGTTACAGCAGTCGAGATGAGGGCGGCTGGTCGCGGGGTGACCAGACCTTGACCGGAACCGTCGCCTATATCTACGCGGGCAGCAGCTCCGAGGTGCCTGCCAGTGCCGAGATTCCGACGGAGCAGGTCCGGCGGGGGCTGGTGGAATTTTGGGAGACGGGGCGACGGCCGAGCACAGTTTCGCCATAACTGCCGTCGGTGGTGCCCGGCGCCGCGTGGCCTCAGATCGTCATGTGTACGGCCTGCTGCTGGATCTGCTCGACCAGCAGTGCCTGCTGCAGCGTGCCCTCGTCATGCGATCGCATGTCGCCGCCGTCGAGGACGGCTCGGACGAAGACGTTGATCATGTTGGGGAACTGGTGGTCGGCGGGCAGGACCAGCTCTTCGCGGTGGTCCTGGCGCTCGATCCGCAGCACCGGGCAGTGCGTGGCCGGGGGGGTGAACGCGCGGTCGAGCAGCATCCGGCCCTTGCTCCCGGCGATGCTGTAGCTGTTGCGGTAGGAGTGCTCCATCCCGAAGGTGAGCTGCGCGGTGACGCCGTGCGAGGTGCTGAGCAGGATGCCGCCCGACATCACCACGTCCAGTTCCCGGTCGCACCGGAAGACCGCGCCGACGACCTGCAGGTCGCTGCCGAGGAAGTGCAGGGCGGCCCGCACGGGATAGCCGCCGAAGTCGAAGAAGGCGCCGCCGCCGACGTTGCGCTGGTAGCGGATGTCGCCCTGCGGTTTCGGCGGGAAGGTGAACTCCGCCGAGAATCCGCGCATCTCGCCGATCACGCCGTCGGCGAGCAGTTTGCGCACCGCCGCGTGCTGCGAGTGGTGCACGAACATGTAGTTCTCCAGCAGCACGAGTCCGCGCGAGCGGGCCAACTCGACCAGGCGCTTGGTCTCGGCGTGGCTGTCGGTCATGGGCTTCTCGGCGAGCACGTGCTTGCCCGCGTCCAGCGCCTTGATGATCCACTCCGCGTGCAGCCTGCCGGGCAGCGGGATATAGACCGCGTCCACGTCGTCGCGCTCGACGAGGGCGTCGTAGCCTTCGAGCGGAACGCCACCGAACTCGTCGGTGAACCTCGTCGCCCGGCGGAGGTCGCGGCTGGCGATCGCGGTGATGTCGATCGACGGGTTCGACGTCATCGCGGGCAGCGTCCGGCGCCACGCGATGTCGGCGCACCCGATCACACCCATGCGCAACCGGTCGGCGGTGTTGACGGTCATCATCGTGGGGAACTCCGCTCGACGAGGATGGAAGGCGTTCGGATGCCGGTCCTCCGCCGCGCAGTCAGCGTGGCGAAGGACCGGCCTTCAAGGCCGCGTAGTGGGCAAGGCAGTCCTCGTACGTCGGTAGCAGCCCGCTTGACATCGCCTCTGCCAGGTTCGGCGCGTTGCCATCTTTTTCCGAGATGATCGGCGGCTCGGTCAGCGCCCACGGAATACCGATATCGGGATCCAGCGGGTTGATCTCAATCATAGTCCCCGGTACGTACGCTTCCGAGCAAAGATAATTCATGCACGCGTCGTCGGTCAGCGCGTGGAACGCGTGCCCCAGCCCGTCGGCGAGATACACCGCGATACCGGACTCCGCATCCTGTCGGGTCACGTCGAATTGTCCGAAGGTCGGCGACCCGACCCGCAGATCGACGACCACGTCCAGCACCGCGCCCCGCACGCAGGTGACCAGCTTCGCCTGTCCAGGCGGGATCGACGTGCCGTGAATGCCGCGCACCGTATTGCGCTGGCTCGTCGAATAGTTCGCCTGACCGATCACGAAAGGGTAGCCGATGACGTCGGAGAGCACACCGGAACGGAACCCCTCGTGGAACGAGCCGCGTTGATCCGGGTGCTGCTCGGGCACTATTCGATAGGCGTTCAGCACCGCCATCTCGCTGACCCTCAGAGAAGTGAACATGACCGACCAGACTCCAAACGCGGCGCGCGACCCAGCGGGACTCGAAGTGCACGGGCAGGGGGCGACATCATCGCCCGACCCACTTTTCCAATTGATCCACTACCTCTACCGGCGACGGCAGCGCCGCCAATTCCTCGGCGACCCGGCCCGCGGCCGCCACGGTGGGCGCGGCGTTCTCCAGCAGCGCCGCGCACCGGTCGACCACCGCGGCCGCGGTGGCCTCGTCCGGGGTCAGGCTCATGCCCGCCCCCGCCCGCCGCACGGCGTCGGCGTTGTCGAACTGATCGTCGAACTGCGGCAGCACGAGCTGCGGGCAGCCCGCGGCCAGTGCGGTCAGCACCGTACCCTGCCCGCCGTGGTTGACCACCAGGTCACAGGTGGGCAAGACCTGCGCCAACGGCAACCGGCCGAATCGGGCACCGGCGCGGGCCGGCGCGGGCAACCCCGCCGCGGCCTCGTCTTCCATCGCGACGACGGGTTCCACCCCGAGCCGCGCCAGACCGTCAAGTACCGCGGGCAATGTCTGGATCGCGGGCAATCCAGCCATCCGCGGCGCCACGGTGCCGAAGCTCACGCACACCCGTGGCGCCGTCCGCGGCTCCAGCACCCAGGACGGCACCAGCGCGTCGCCGTTGTAGGCCACCGCCCGCAGTCCGTGATGGTCCACCGCGTGCGGCAGCCGCATTCCCGGCGGCCAGGCGTTGAGCACCTCGATGGGATCGGGCAGCGCGGCCCCGCCCAGTTCGTCGGCCAGTTCGGCCGCCACGGCCAGCGGGTACTCCGCCAGCGGCGCCACGCCCCACTGGTACTGCACTGAGGGAACGTCGTTCTCCCGGGCGGCGATCGGCCCGGCGTACTCGGCCCGCTCACACACGAGCAGGTCCGGGCGCCACTTCACCACCAGCGACCGCGCCCCGGCCAGGCACGCGCCTGCCATGGCGCCGAACGCCCGACCGTGCGCGAAGTTGCGCTCACCGCGCGACCCGCCAGTGTTGTTCGCAACGGTGTTGTGCACGGTGTCGGCGACCAGGTCCACGAAGTCCACCGCGGGCCCCCACGACACCGCGGGCAGGCCCGACCGCAGCACCGTGGGCACGAGGTTGTCGGTCGTGGCGACCAAGACCTCGTGGCCGAGCGCGCGGGCGGCCCAGGCCAGCGGCACCAGCGGAAAGAACTGGCCGCGCAGCGGGGCAGTCGTGAACAGCAGTCGCATCGTGCTCCAGGTTCGGTTCGGCTCAGCACAGGCTGTGCAGGCAGGCGAGCAGACTACGGGCCTCGATATTGAGGTAGTGGCCGTGCCGCAACAGATCCGTCAATTGGCGCACGGTCATCCAGCACATGTTGGGCGGCACGTCGACCGGCACCTCGTCGCCGACCTCGACGATCTGGTACCTGGTCAGCGCCCGGTAGAATCGGCCGCCCTCCTCGGAGAGCACGTTGTCGTACCGGACCGTCGAGTTCGCCGAGTCCAGCGCGTCGCGCACGAACGAGTCCGGGATGGACGACACATCCATCCCCGGCAGCAGGTGCACCGTCGGGGCCATCTCGACCATGTCCATCAGCCCGTACTCGGGCCGGGCCTGCACCAGCAGGTGCAGCACACCGTCGATGGGGCGCGCGAGAAAGACCGCCCGCCCCTGCCCGCGCGGGTAGAGCAGCGGCTGTGTCCACCGCCGCACTTCCCTGGTGCCGGTCTGCACCTCGACCGCGATGATCCTGAACTGGTCGCGCGCGTCGTCGGCGATCTCCATGTCGTCGCGCGACCAGCCGCCGACCGTGGTCAGCGGCGCGAGCCGAGCCGTCCAGTCGCACCGGGTCTTCGACTCGGTGAACCAGCTCAGGATCTCCCCCGCCGTGTGCTGCGCGTGGTTCTCGCTGCCGTCGGTCAGGTACCGGTACGATCGCGCGAGGCTGTCGGCGAAGGCGTCGCCGGTCGAACTGTCGGCGTCGGGCTCGGCGAACGGCATGCACGACAGCACCGTGCGGGCGTCCATGTTGACCAGGTTCTCCGCCTGGGTCAGCTCGCGGATCTGGGCGAGGCTGAGCCAGCAGAAGTCCTCGTGCACCGGGACGTCGCCACTGACCAGCACAACCATGTTCCGGTTGCGCTTGCGCCAGAACCAGGCGCCCTGCTCGGACTGCAGCACGTCGACGAGCACCTGGCCGCGGTCGGGTCCGACGAAGTACTCCAGGTAGCGGGTGCTGCTGCCGCGGTGAACCTGCGTGTAGTTGCTGCGGGTGGCCTGCACGGTCGGGGAGAGCTGCAACGTGTTGATGTTGCCGGGTTCCATCTTCGCCTGCATCAGGCAGTGCAGGACCCCGCCGAACTCCTTGACCACGATGCCCAGGATGCCGATCTCGGGCTGGTTGATGATCGGCTGCGCCCAGGTGTCCAGTCCACCGTCGCGCACCTGCAGGCCCTCGATGGTGAAGAAGCGGCCGCTCTCGTGCCCAAGATTGCCGGTGCCCGCGTCGAAGACCCACGCGTCCAGCGCGGAGAAGGGGATCTGCTCGACGACGTGGCCGGACCCGTCGCGCTGCGCCCACCAGTCGTAGAAGTCGACCGTGGACATCATCGCCGCGTCGTTGGTCGCCCGCCGCCGGTGGTTGAGCGCCACCTGTGTTGCCGTCAGTAGCTCCATGCCGATCATCCCTCCCCGTTTCTCGGTCGCGCTCAGACGGTCGCCAGCACGTCGCGGACCTTGTCCACGACCCGCTCCTGGTCGAGGTCGGTCAGCGAGGCGAACATGGGCAGCGAGAAGATCTCGCCCGCCACCTCCTCGGTGACCGGCAGGGAACCCGTCCCGTACCCGAGGTGGGCGAACCCGGACTGGGTGTGCACCGGCCACGGGTAGCTGATGTTCAGGAAGATGTCGTGCGCCTTGAGCGCCTCGATGATCTTGTCGCGCTTGGGGTGGCGGACCACGTAGACGTAGTAGACGTGCTCGTTGCCCTCGGCGATCTTGGGCACGACCAGGTCGGTGCCCGCGAACGCGTCGGCGTACCGGGCCGCGATCGTCTGCCGCTTGGCGATGTAGCCGTCGAGCCTGCCGAGCTTGCGGCGCAGGATCTCGGCCTGCACCTCGTCGAGGCGGCTGTTGTACCCCGGCGTCGAGACGACGTAGTACTGGCTTTCCATCCCGTAGTACCGCAGGCGCCGCAGGTTCGCGTGCACCTCGGCGTCGTCGGTGGTCGCCGCGCCGCCGTCGCCGTAGGCCCCGAGGACTTTGGTCGGGTAGAAGGAGAATCCGGCGGCCTTGCCCATCGAGCCCGCGATCTGGCCGTGGTGGCGGGCACCGTGCGCCTGCGCGCAGTCCTCGAAGATCGGCAGGCCGTGCTTGGCGGCGAGCGCCTGCAGCGGGGCCATGTCGACGCACTGGCCGTACAGGTGCACGGGCAGGATGCACCGGGTCCGCTCGGTGATCGCGGCGGCCACCTGGTCGACGTTCATCAGGTAGGTGTCGCGGTCGACGTCGACGAACACGGGCGTCGCGCCGATCGCGTCGATCGCCACCACCGTGGGCGCGGCGGTGTTCGAGACCGTGATCACCTCGTCGCCGCGGCCGACGCCGATGGCGCGCAGGCCGAGCACGATCGCGTTGGTCCCGTTGTCGACGCCCACGCAGTGCGCGACGCCGTTGTACGCGGCGAACTCCCGTTCGAACGCGTCCACACTGGGGCCGAGTACGAGCTTCCCGGAACGGAACACCGTGTCGACGGCATCGAGGATGTCGTCCCGCTCCTTCTCGTACTCCGCCAAATAGCCCCAGACATGCAGTGTCATCTTGGCTCCTCACCTCCGAACGGAGTCACACACACCAGGGTCTGGCTATCGGTTCGGATAACCGTCGACACACTTCAGACGATCTGCTTCACGAGATCCACACCATAACTGTCCCAGTGGGTCCGCTGAATCGCGAACACGTGCACGTCCCAGGTGCGGCCGTGCGAGTACGTGTAATCCCGCAGCACGGCTTCGGTCTCGACCATACCCGCGTAGCCCACGCCGAACCCCAGGCACGAGACATCCGGCTGGGTCGAGTGAAAGTACACCTTCTGCGTGCGCCACATGGAGAACGCGAAGTTGACGGTCAGCGTATGCGCCTCAAGGGCGATCGAGTCGGATTGGTCGGTGCGCAGGTCCACTTCGGCGCGCAGGTGTCCGGCCATGGTCAGCTCGGCCAGCCGGGCCACGCCGACGACGTCGCTCGTGTCCTTGCGGACAATGAGGAAACAGGCCGACAAACCCTGGCCGAAGGAGTCGATGAACGTGTCGACCATGGGCAGCCCGGGCCTGCCGAGGCGCAGCAGGATTTCGTATACCAACAGGGCGTCCTTGGCGCGCGCGGGCCGCAGCAGGATCTGCCGGGAATCGACGTGCGGAAAAAGCATGCTGGTCGTCCTCGATTCGCGGGTGGTCCGGCGCCGATCGGCGGGCGCCGACTGCGCAAGCTTGAACCAACACGGCGCCACCGTCCATGTCCGACCGGCGGGCAGGGCATCGGCACTTCGCTCAAAAACTACCGCTGACCTGCACTTATTGACCCATACCGAGTCGCGATCCGTCCCGCTGGCGGGACAGGATCGCGCACCAGACCGCTGCCGGACGCCTAGGGTCCGCGGGAACCGTAACCGGCCGGTCGACACCCTCGAAGGCTTCCCCGGACAGGGGCACTATGCCGGTGAATTATACCGCGTTGACCATTCTCCGGGCCACCGGCTAGGGTTCGCTGGCGCCATGGGCGACACTCTTGTAGGAATACCCCTCGGGATCCCCTGATCGGGCCGTGATTTCTGGTCGCCGGGGCCGGTACGAAGGTAACCTTGCCCGACCGACGACAAGTAAGGAGTGTTGGCAAGACCATGTCGAACAATGAAGCCACGAATACCGAATACGCCCTCGTCGACGAGCTGGCCGAGTTGATTCGCGCGACCGCGAACGTGATCTGCGACGAGCAGCCCGACGTGCCGCAGCCCGCGGATCTCGGCGACCTCGACTCCTTCTCGACGGTCCAGGTCGTCCTGGAGCTGGAAAACGTCCTGGAAGTGAAACTGCTGGAGGCGCTCGGCGAATTCCGCGGCGACACGTTCCGCGACCTGGCGGGTTTCATTGTCGACACCTCGGTCGAGGCCGACGAGATCGACGGGTTCACCGCGCGCGTCCGGCGTGTCGCGTATGCGAGCGGGAGCACGACCAAGACTCCCGTCACGGCCCAGAACAACGGTTCGGCATAAGCACGGGATAGGTCGATGTGACGACAAATTCGCGGTCCGTCGGCGGTGTGCTCACTGCCGTCGGAAAAACCCCGCTGGTCCGGTTGACCCGACTATTCGCAGACTCTCCGACGCGCTGCTACGCCAAACTGGAGTCGCTGAACCCGGGCGGCAGCATGAAGGATCGGGCCGCCATCGGCATGATACTCGGCGCGCTCGACGAGGGCACGCTCATCGCGGGCCGGTCGACCGTCATCGAGTCGAGTTCGGGCAACCTCGGCATCGGGCTGGCGCAGGTGTGTCGGCTGCTCGACATCCGCTTCATCTGCGTTGTCGACCCCAAGGTGACGCCGCAGAACCTGGCGATCCTGACCGCGTACGGCGCGAAGATCGAGATGGTCACCGAGCCGGACAACGACGTGGGCGACTTCCTGTCGGCCCGCATCCAGCGGGTGCGCGACCTCGTGCTCGACATCCCGAATGCCTTCTGGCCCAACCAGTACGCCAACCTGCTCAACGCCGAGGCGCAGGAGACGGTGATGCGGGAGGTCTCCGAGCAGTTGGACGGCCGCATCGATTACGTCATCGTCGCGACCGGCACCTGCGGAACCATCCGCGGGTGCGCCCAGTTCATCGCCAAGAACGGGCTGTCCACCCATGTCGTCGCGGTGGACGCCGAGGGCAGCGCGATCTTCGGGGACGCCACCACCTGTCGGCGGCTGGTTCCCGGGCACGGCGCGGCGATCCGGTCCGCCCTGCACTACGAGGGCATGGCGGACACGGTCATCCGGGTCACCGACCAGGACTGCGTGGTGGGCTGCAGGCGGCTGGTCGCCACCGAGGCGATCCTGAGCGGCGGCTCCGCAGGCGCGGTCGTCAGCGCCACCAGCCAGCTCCTCGACACGATGCCAGCCGACTCGACCTGCGTGATGCTGCTGCCCGATCGAGGCGAGCGCTACCTGGACACCATCTACTCCGACGCCTGGGTGGCGGAGAACTTCGGCGACATCCGCCATTTGTGGAAGGAGCGCACGAGGTGTTGATCCTTCGCCACAGCGACGTCACCACCGTCCTGGACAGCTCGGACGAGGCGGTGTGCCAGGCGATCCGCACCGCCTACGTCGCCCATTGCAGGCGGGAGACCTCGGTGCCGCACTCGGTGTTCCTGCGGTTTCCGAACGACACCAGCAACCGCATCATCGCGCTGCCCGCCTATGTCGGCGGCGACCGGCCCGTCGCGAGTCTCAAGTGGATCGCGTCGTTCCCCGGCAACATCCAGCACGACCAGGAGCGGGCCTCCGCCGCGATCCTGCTGAACTCCGTCGTGGACGGCACGCCGGTGGCGCTGCTGGAGGGCTCGGTCATCTCCGCGCGGCGCACCGCGGCGAGCGCGGCCATCGCGGCCGCGGTGCTCACCGCAGACGCCCCGGACTACGTCCGCGCGGGTGTCTCGCTCATCGGCTGCGGCGTGATCAACCACGAGGTGCTCCGGTTCCTGCGCGGGCAGCTGCCGCGGTTGCGCCGGGTCACGCTGTTCGACCTCGACGCGGACCGCGCCCGCGCGTTCGCTGGCCGGGTCGCCGACCAGTGGCCGGACCTGGAGGTCGACATCGGCGGCGGCATCGATGCGGCGCTGGCCGCCCACCGGATCGTGTCGATCGCCACCACGGCTGCCACCCCGCACACCTCGACCGAGCCCTGTCAGCCGGGCACCGTGCTGCTGCACCTGTCCCTGCGCGACCTGACGCCCGAGTCGATCCTCGCCGCCACGAACGTGGTCGACGACGCCGACCACGTCTGCCGGGCGGGCACCTCGCTCGACCTGGCGCAGCAGGCCGTCGGGCACCGCGGGTTCATCACCGCCGAGATCGGCGACCTGCTGACCGAGCGCGCCAGCCTGCCGTACGACCCGACCGCGACCGTGGTGTTCTCCCCCTTCGGCCTCGGTGCCCTCGACGCGACGCTCGCCGCGCACGTCTACGACACGGCCACCGAACTCGACTTCGGGGTCCGCGTCGCGGACTTCCTGTCCGATCGCTCCAGCAGAAGGGAAGGCAATGTCGGCCGCTGACGGAACGTACCTGGTCGTCGTCAACGACGAGGAGCAGTACTCGGTCTGGTTCGCCGACCGACGCCTGCCCGCGGGCTGGCGGGCCGAGGGCACCTCGGGCACCCGCGAGGAGTGCCTCGACCACATCGAGCGGATCTGGACCGACATGCGGCCGCTCGGCCTGCGGCGGCGGATGGCCGCCGAGGCGAGCTGACCCGCCGCGCGCGAGCCACCCGACGATGACACGGCCTCCCGTCGCCCCGAGCACCCGCGCCCCGGCCGCGGGTGCCGCCGAGCCGAGCCCGCTCCAGCGCAGGCTGTGGTTCCTCGAACAGCTCGGCGGGCCCGGTACGGTCTACGCCGCGGCGGGCGCGGTGCGGTTGCGCGGACCGCTCGACCCGGCGGCGCTGGCCGCGGCCGCGGAAGCGGTGCTGCTCGGTCGCCCTGAGCTGCTCGCCCGCTGTGTGGACCGGGACGGCACGCCGGTGGTTGTCGTCGAGCCCCAGCAGCGGCCCGCCCTGGTCACGATCGACGGCACGCCGGGGACGGTCGCGGCGGTGGCCGAGGGGCTCGTGGCCACGCTCACGCACCGCGGCGCGGGCGCCGCGCTTGCCACTGTCGCGAGTGACAACCACATCCTGGTTGTCGCGGTGCACCAGGCGGTCGGTGACGCCACGACCGTGTCCGACCTCATCGCCGACATCGGCGCGCACTACACCGGCACCCCGCGCGCCCGGCCGTACAACGTATGGCCGGGCGCGGCGGAGCAGGCCGAGCACCCGCTCGCGGCACTGGCGTCGACGCGGGCCGCCGCGCTGCCCGCGGACCTGCCGCGGCCGAGCGTGTGGCGGGCCCGCGGCGCGATCGTGCCGTTCGAGGTGCCCGACACCTTCGCCTTCGGCGCCGCGACCACCGAGGCGCTGCTCGTCGCCACCCACCTGCTGCTCGCCCGGCACAGCGGCCACTGGCGCGGGGTGCTCGGCCTGCGCGCCGCGGGCCGAACCACCGCGCTGCCGCTCGACCTGGGCCGAGACCTGACCTTCTCGACCGCCATGGCCCGGGTCTCGACCGCGCTCGACCAGGCGCGCGGGGTCGACGCCGAACGGCTCGCCGAGCACGCCGCGGGCGAGCCGGACCTGTCGCGCAACCCCCTGTTCGGCGTCGTGGTGGAGTTGGCCGACGACGTCCCCGCCGACTTCGGACCGCAGCGCGTCGAGCGCGTCACGGTGCCGACCACGACCACGCGGTACGACCTGGTCGTCCGCGTCCGGCGCACCCCGACCGGCGGCCTGACCGGCGAACTCGAATACGCGACCGCGCTGCTCACCGCGGCGGGCGCCGAACGCCTCGCCGCCAGGCTGACCGCGGTCTGCGCCGCCGCCGACCCGCACGCCCCGATCGGGCGGCTGGACGTCGTGCCCGCGAGCGAGCGCCGAATCCTGCTGCCCGCGGCACGCGGCACCGACAGCGGTCTGCCGCTCGTGTCGACGCCCGAGTCGATCTCCGCGCAGGCCGCGCGGACGCCCGCCGCCGTCGCCGTGGAGTGCGGCGCCGAGCACCTCACCTACGCGCGGCTGATGGCCGTCGCCGACACGCTCGCGCACAAGCTGCGCGAGCTGGGCGTCCGGCCCGGCGACCTCGTCGGGGTGGCCGTGCCGCGCGGTGTGGACCTCCTCGCGACACTGATCGGCGTGCACCGG
The DNA here is from genome assembly GCF_052390155.1 of Actinokineospora sp. Taxonomy (NCBI): domain Bacteria; kingdom Bacillati; phylum Actinomycetota; class Actinomycetes; order Pseudonocardiales; family Pseudonocardiaceae; genus Actinokineospora; species Actinokineospora sp. The sequence goes on from NZ_JBQTHF010000025.1 coordinate 63,369, forward strand.
GCGGGTGCCGCGTACGTGCCGCTCGACCCCGATCACCCGGCGGACCGGCTCGCCTACATCCTCGCCGACGCGGGCGCCGCCGTCCTGGTCACGACCAGCGCGCAGCGTGACTCGTTGCCCGCGACCCCCGCCACGATCGTCGCGGTCGACGACCTCCGGCCCGCGCCCGCCACCGAGCCGCTGCCGCGGGTCGGCCTGGACGACCCCGCGTACGTCATCTACACCTCGGGCTCGACCGGCAGGCCCAAGGGCGTCATGGTGACGCACCGGGCGCTGGCCAACTTCCTCGCCTCGATGCGCGACCGGCCCGGCATCGACGCCGGCACCGCCTTTCCCGCCGTGACCACGGTGTCGTTCGACATCGCCGCGCTGGAGCTGTACCTGCCCCTGCTCGTCGGCGGCCGGGTCGTGGTCGCCGACGCGGGCGAGGCGGGCGACCCGGACCGGCTGGCCGCGATGCTCGACCGGATCGGCGCGCGCGCGATGCAGGCGACCCCGGTGACCTGGCGGCTGCTGCTGGACTCGGGGTGGACTCCCCCGGCCGAGTTCACCGCGCTGTGCGGCGGCGAGAAGCTGCCCGACTCGCTGGCCACGCGGCTGTGCGCGACGGGTGCCCGGCTCTGGGACCTGTACGGCCCGACGGAGACCACGGTGTGGTCCTCGGTCGCCACCGTCACCAACGGTGTGGTCGCCGAGTTCGCCGCGGTCGCGAACACCACCCTCTACGTGCTCGACGAGCAGCTCGAACCGGTGCCGCTGGGCGCGCGCGGCGAGCTGTACATCGGCGGGGACGGCCTGGCGGTCGGCTACCTCGGCCGACCGCGGCTGACCGCGGACCGGTTCCTGCCCGATCCGTACGGCGGCGGCGCCGGGGCCCGGATCTACCGCACCGGAGACGTCGCCGCACGCCTGCCGAGTGGCCGGATCGAGATCCTCGGCCGCACCGACAACCAGGTCAAGATCCGCGGCCACCGCGTCGAGCCCGGCGAGATCGAGCAGGCGCTGGAGACCCACGACGGCGTCCGCGCCGCGGTCGTGCACCCCGTCACGGGCGCGGACGGGGACCCCATGCTGGTCGGCTACCTCCGGGTGGCCGACGGCGCCGCGCCGCCCCCGCCGCACGCGCTCTACCAGCACTGCGCGCGGCTGATCCCGACCTACATGGTCCCGGCCCGGTTCGTCGTCCTGGACCGGTTCCCCACCACACCGAACGGCAAGATCGACCGGGCCGCGCTGCCCGCGCCGGACGTGCGGGCGCAGCCGCCCGGACAGACCCGCGCGCCGCGCACGCCCACCGAGCGGGCGGTCGCGCGGGTGCTCGCCGACCTGCTCGACCGGCCGACGATCGGCGTCGAGGAGGACTTCTTCGCCCTCGGCGGCCACTCGGTCCTGGCCACCCGGGCGATCAGCCTGCTGCGCGCGGAGCTCGGGGTCGATCTCGGCGTCGCGGACGTGTTCGAGGGCCGCACCGTCGAGCGGATCTCGGCGCGGATCGCGGGCCGCGCCCTGGCACCGCGGGCGCGGCCGGTGACCGTGCGGACGCGGGCCGCGTCGATGCCGCTGTCGTTCGCGCAGCGGCGGATGTGGTTCCTGCACCAGGTCGATCCGACGTCCACCGCGTACCACGAACCGCTCGTGCTGCGGCTCGACGGCCCGCTGGACCTCGCGGCGCTGCACCAGGCGTTGGGCGCGCTGGTCGACCGGCACGAGATCCTGCGCACCCGCTACGACACCGACGCCGCCGGCGACCCGGTGGCGATCATCGAGCCGCCGGTGCCGGTGGCGCCCGCCGTCGAGGACGGCGAGCTGCGCGAGGTCGTCGGCGCGGAATTGGCGCTGCCGTTCGACCTGGCCGCGGGCCCGCCCGTGCGCCTGCGCGTCGTTCGTACCGGCGGTGGCGAGCACGCCGTGGTGATCGTCGCGCATCACATCGCGACCGATGACCGGTCGCACGAAGTCCTCACCCGGGATCTGCACACGCTCTACCGGGGCGATCGGCCCGCGCCGCTCGCGGTGCGGTACGCCGACTACGCCGTGTGGCAGCGCGAGGAGCTGACCGGACCGGTGCTGGAGCGGGAGCTGCGGTTCTGGCGCGACGGGCTCACCGGGCTCGAACCGACCGAGCTGCCGGGCGACCGGCCCCGCCCGCCGGTCCGCGACACGCGCGGCGGGACCGTCCGGTTCACCGTCGCACCGCCGGTCGTCGCGACGCTCGCGGAGATCGGGGCCGCGCGGGGCGCGACACCGTTCATGACCCTGCTGGCGGGCCTCTTCGCGATCCTGCGCCGCTACACGGGCGGCGCCGACCTCTCGGTCGGCGTGCCCGTCTCCGGCCGCACCAGGCCGGAGCTGGACGACCTCGTGGGCCTGTTCGTCAACACAGTCGTGATCCGCGCGGAGGTCGCGGACCGGGCCACCTTCACCGAGCTGGTCGACACGGTCCGCGACCGCGCGATCGCCGCGTTCCAGCACGCCGAGGTGCCGTTCGAGCTGGTCGTGGACGAGGTGGCCCCCCAGCGCGACCTGTCCAGGAATCCGCTGTTCGGGATCTTGTTCGCCACCCACGGGCTCCCCGCGCCCGCGACGGTCGAGCCGCCCGAGCTGACCGGGGCCAAGTTCGACCTCGGCGTGCACCTGACCGCGTCGGCCGACGGCGGCATGGACGGGCGTGTCGAGTACCCGGTCGCACTGTTCGACGCGAGCACCGTGGCCCGGTTCGCCGACCACTTCACCCGGCTGCTGCACGCGGTCGCCGCGTCGCCCGGCCTGCGGGTCGACCGGATTCCGCTCGGCACCGACGAGGAACCCGCGGCGGTCCAGCCCGCGGCGGACCACCGCACGGTGTGCGACCTCATCGCCGCGCACGCGACCACCGACGCGGTCGCCGTCACCGGGCACGGCCGCACCCTGACCTACCCCGAGCTGGACCGCGAGGCCAACCAGCTCGCGCACCGGCTCCGGGCGCTCGGCGCGGGCGTGGGCACCTTCGTCGTGGTGCGGATGCCGCAGGACGCCGACCTGATCGTCACGCTGCTCGCGGTGCTCAAGTCCGGTGCCGCCTATATCCCCCTGGACACCGACCACCCGGTCGAGCGGCTGCACCGCGCGCTGGCGGATTCGGCGGCCACGCTCGTCGTCGCGCCGCTGCGGACGGCGGCCGAGCTGCCTGGCGGCGTCCGGCTGGTCGCGCTGGACGACCCCGCCGAGCGGGCCCGGATCAGCGCCCACCCGACCACTCCGCCGAGGGTCGAGGTGACCCCGGACGACCTCGCGTACGCGGTCTTCACCTCGGGGTCGACCGGGCGTCCCAAGGCCGCCACGGTGACCCACGGCGGGCTGGCGAACTACACCCGGTGGGCGGTCGAGGAGCTGGCGCCCAGCGCGGGCGCGGGCTCGCCGCTGCACACCTCGCTGGCCTACGACCTCGCGCTGACCTCGCTGTACCCGACGCTCGCGGACGGCGCCCCGGTCGTGCTGACCGACGCGTCGGTGGGCGTCGAGCCGCTCGCGGAGGTCCTGACCGCGCGGGCGGACGGCCCGCTCGGCGTGGTCAAGCTGACCCCGACCCACCTCGACCTCCTCGCGGCGACACTGCCCGCGGCCACGCTCGCCGACGCCGCCCTGTGCGTCGTGGTCGGCGGCGAGGAACTGCGCGGCGAGCAGCTCGCGGCGTGGGCCGCCCACGCGCCCGGCACCCGGATCGTCAACAGCTACGGCCCGAGCGAGACCGCGGTCGCCTGCTGCGTGCACATCGTGCCCGCCGGGCAGGCCAAGCCCGGCCCGATGCCGATCGGCCGCCCGATCCCGGGCGCCACCGTGCACGTGCTCGACGACGCCATGCGCACCGTCCCGGTCGGCGTGGTCGGCGAGCTGCACGTCGGCGGACGCGGCGTCGGCCGGGGCTACCTCGGCGATCCCGCCCGCACCGCGGACCGCTTCCGCCCCGACCCCTTCAGCGCCGAGCCCGGCGCCCGTCTGTACCGAACGGGCGACCTGGCGCGGCGGCTGCCGGACGGCACGCTGATGTTCCACGGCAGGCGCGACCACCAGGTCAAGATCCGCGGCTACCGGATCGAGCCGGGCGAGGTGGAGAGCGTGCTGGCCGCGCACCCGGGCGTGCACGCCGTCGCCGTGGTCGCCGACCGCTCCGATCCGGGCAACCCCCGGCTCGCCGCGCACGTGGTGCCGCGCGGCGCGGGTGCCACGGTCGCCGAGCTGAAGGCGTTCGCCGCCGAGCGGGTGCCCGGCCCGCTCGTCCCGACGCTGTGGGGCACGCTGGCGGCGCTGCCGCTGCTGGGCAACGGCAAGATCGACCGCCGGGCGCTGCCCGCGCTGGCGCCCGCCGCGAGCGACCTGGGCGACTACGTGGCGCCCCGCACGCGGGCGGAGCGCGCGATCGCCGAGGTGTGGGCCGAGCTGCTCGGCGTCGACCGGGTCGGCGCGCACGACCGGTTCTTCGATCTCGGCGGACAGTCGCTGCTGGCCACCCGGGTCGCGGCGCGGCTGCGCGACCGGTTCGGGGTGCCGGTCTCGGTACTCGACGTGTTCACCGCGCAGACGGTGGCCGCGCTCGCCGAGGCCGTCGCCCGTCGTGGTGCGGAGCGGACCACCCCGATCGGGCCCGTGCCGCGCGACCTGCCGCTGCCGCTGTCGTTCGCCCAGCGCGGCCTGTGGTTCCTCGACCAGCTCCACCCCGCCCGCACCGAGTACCTCGTCGTCACCGCGCTGCGGCTGCGCGGCCACCTCGACGTCGACGCGCTGTCGGCCGCGATGGCCCAGGTGGTGGCGCGGCACGAGATCCTGCGCACCCGCTATGCGTGCGGGCCCGACGGCGATCCGTACCAGGTCGTCGACGACGCGCCCGCCCGCTTCGCGCTGCCGGTCGAGGACGCGGACCCGCACGCCGTGCTCGCCGCGGAACTCGGCACGCCGATCGATCTCGCGACCGGCCCCGTGCTGCGGGTCCGCCTCGCGCGCGCGGCCCCCGACGAGCACCTGCTGACCATGGTGATCCACCACATCGCCACCGACGGCTGGTCGACCGGCGTGCTCGCCGCCGATCTCGCCGCCGCCTACCGCGGCCAGGCGCTGCCGCCGCTTTCCCTGCACTACGCGGACTTCGCCGGGTGGCAGCGCGCCCGGCTGGCCGACCCCGCGGTGCTCGACGGCCTGCTGGGGTACTGGCGGGCGCGGCTGGCCGGCCTCGAACCGACCGAGCTGCCGACCGACCGGAGCAGGCCCGCCGTCCAGGACGGCGCGGGGCGGATCGTGCGGTTCGACGTGCCCCCGGCGCTGGCCGCGCGGGTGGCCGCGGTGGCCAGGCAGGCGGGCGCGACCACGTTCATGACCTGCCTCGCGGGCTGGTTCGCCGTGCTGGCCCGATACACCGGGAAGACGGATCTCGCGGTCGGCACGCCGGTCGCGGGTCGGCCGGGCACCCAGGTGGACGAGCTGGTCGGCCTGTTCTCCAACGCCGTCGTGCTCCGGGCCGACCTCGGTGGGGAGCCGTCCTTCCGCACCGTGCTCGACCGGGTCCGCGACACGGCGACGCGGGCCTACCAGCACGACGAGCTGCCGTTCGAGCGGCTGGTCGAGGAGCTGGCACCCCAGCGCGACCTCTCCCGCAACCCCCTGTTCCAGGTGCTGTTCGCGTTCCGCGAGCAGGGCGAGGACCGGTTCACGCTGCCCGGCGTGGATGTCTCGGCCGAGCCGGTGCCGTGGCGCACCGCGAAGTTCGACCTCACCGTCGAACTCACCAAGCGCGCGGACGGCAGCCTGGCGGGCGAGATCGAATACGCGACAGCCCTGTTCGACAGCTCGACCGTCGACCGGATCGCCCGGCACTATGTGCGGCTGCTCGACCAGGCCGTCCGCGAACCGGACGCCGCGATCCACCGGCTGGACCTGCTCGACGACGCCGAGCGGCGCGCCCTCACCAGCACCTGGAACGGCCCGGTCACGCCCCGGGAGTCGCACAGCCTGCCCGAGCTGATCGGCGCGCGGGCAACCCGCGCTCCGCACCGGGTCGCGGTGGAGTACGGCACCGGCTCGCGGTCCTACCGGGAGATCGACCAGGCCGCCAACCGGCTGGCCCACCACCTGACCGCCCGCGGCATCGGCCCCGACGACGTGGTCGGGGTCTGCCTGCCGCGCCGCCCCGAGCTGGTCGTGGCGCTGCTCGGGGTGCTGCGCGCGGGCGCGGCGGTGCTGCCGCTCGATCCCGCGCATCCGCTGGACCGGCTGACCTGGATCGTCGGCGACTCCCAGGCCCGGCTCGTGCTGGTCGGCGACGAGGGTTCACCGCTGCACGGGGCGGACGGCCTTGCGCTGATGAGCCTGTCCGGCGAGCGGCCGATGATCGACTCGCGGCCGAGTGACCCGGTCCCGCTCGCCACCGACCCCGACGCGATCGCCTACGTCATCTACACCTCCGGCTCCACCGGCCGCCCCAAGGGCGTCGCGGTGCCACACCGCGGCATCCACAACCGCGTGCTGTGGGCGATCGAGCGGCACGGCCTGTGCGCCGACGACCGGCTGCTGCAGAAGACCGCGGTCACCTTCGACGCCGCCATGTGGGAGTTCCTCGGCCCGCTCGTCGTCGGCGGGACGGTCGTGCTCGCCCCGGAGGGGACCGAGCGCGACCCGGCCGCCATGGTCGAGGTGGTCGCCAGGGAACGGGTCACCGTCCTGCAAGGGGTGCCGTCGCTGCTGCGCGCGCTGGCCGACGAACCCGGCCTCGACCGCTGCACGGACCTGCGGCTGCTGTTCTCCGCGGGCGAGCCGCTGACCACCGACCTCGCAGGCGCGCTGTGCGCCAGGGTGCCCGCCACCCTGGTCAACACCTACGGCCCGACCGAGTGCTCGATCGACGTCACCTCGTGGTCGTTCGACCCCGGCGCCGCCGACCCGACCGGCATGGTGCCGATCGGACGTCCGCTGGACAACACCCGCGCGGTCGTCTACCTGCCCACGGGCGCGCTCGCCCCGGTGGGCGTGCCCGGCGAGCTGCACATCGGCGGCGACGGCCTGGCCCGCGGCTACCTGGGGCGGCCGCGGCTGACCGCCGACCGGTTCGTGCCCGACCCGCACGGCCCGCCCGGATCGCGGGCGTACCGCACCGGGGACGTGGTGCGGCGTCGGCCGGACGGCGTGCTGGCGTTCGTGGGCCGCACCGACGACCAGGTCAAGATCCGGGGCGTGCGGGTGGAACTCGGCGAGGTCGAGGCCACCCTGGCGACCCATCCCGCGGTCGCCGCCGCCGTCGTGGCCGCCCGGCCGGGACCGGACGGGCTGCCCCGGCTGGTCGGCTACCTGGTGCCCCGCGGCGACGCGCCTGCCGACCGCGCGATCCGCGCGCACCTGTCGGCGACGCTGCCCGAGTCGCACGTGCCATCGGTGTTCGTCACCCTCGACCGGCTGCCGCTGACCACCAGCGGCAAGACCGACCGCGCCGCGCTGCCCGAGCCCGACCTCGCCCGGCGCACCGAGCCGGTGCCGCCGAGCACCGTGGCGGAGAAGGTCGTCGCGGGGGTCATGGCCGACGTGCTCGGCCTCGACGTGGTCGGGGTCACCGACGACTTCTTCGACCTCGGCGGCCACTCCCTGCTCGCGACGAAGGTCGCGGGCCGGTTGAGTGCCGCGTTCGACCTCGCCTTCCCGGTGCGCGCCGTGTTCGAGAGCCGCACCGCCGCGGCCGTCGCCCGCCACGTCGCGGACCTCGTCCGCTCGGGCGAGCGGCGAACCGCCGCGGTGCCCGACCGGGCGGCGCGCGACCAGCCGATTCCGCTGTCCTTCGGCCAGCAGCGGCTGTGGCTGCTCGACCGGCTGCACCCCGACGGGGCCCGGTACCGGGTCTCCTGGACGCTGCGCCTGTCCGGCCCGCTGGACGTCGACGCGCTCGCCGACGCACTCACCGCGCTCACCGCCCGGCACGAGATCCTGCGGACCCGCTACGTCACCGCCGCGGACGGCGTCCCCGCCCAGGTGGTGGACCCGGTCGTGCCCGTCGTGCCGCCCGTCACCGACACCGACGAGGACCGGCTGCCCGCACTGGTCGGCGCGCTGGTCCAGGCGCCGTTCGACCTGGCGCGGCGGGCGCCAGTCGACGCGCACCTGGTCCGGCTCGGGCCGCGGGAGCACGTGTTCCTGCTGGTCATGCACCACATCGTCACCGACGCCTGGTCCGAGACGATCATGGCGCGGGAGCTGTCGGAGCTGTACGGGGCGCGTGTGGAGCGCCGGGAGGCCACGCTCGGCCCACGCCCGCTCCAGTACGCCGACTACGCCGTCTGGCAGCGTGGCGCCCTGGTCGGCGCCGCGCTCGACGCGGAGCTGCGGCACTGGCGCGAGCGGCTGCACGGGCTGACGCCACTGGAGCTGCCCACCGACCGGCCTCGACCCGCGATGCTCGACGGCCGCGGCGCGCGCGTCACGTGCGCGGTCCCGGCGGCGGTCGCGGCGCCGCTGCTGGCGCTGGGCCGCGACCGGGGCGCGACGCCGTTCATGACCTTCCTCGGCGTCTTCTGCGCCCTGATGTCGCGCTACACCGGGTCCGGCGACCTGGCCATCGGCACCGCCGTCGCCGGGCGGGGCCGCCCGGAGCTGGACGAGGCCGTCGGGTTCTTCGTCAACACCGTGGTGGTGCGGGTGGACGTCGAGGACGACCCGACCGTGGCGACGCTGATCGACCGCGTGCGGGACAGCGCGCTCGACGCGTTCAGCCACGACGAGCTGCCGTTCGACCGCCTCGTCGAGGAGCTGGCACCGGAGCGCGACCTGTCCCGGTCCCCGCTGTTCGACGTCTCGTTCGGGATGCGCGAGGCGGGACCGGAGCCGCCGCGGCTGGCCGGACTGGCGGTGCGGCCGGTCGGCACCGCGCACATCACCGCGAAAGTCGACCTCACCTGCACCCTCTCCGCGGGCGCCGACGGCGGCTACGAGGTGGAACTGGAGTACGCCACCGCGCTGTTCGACGAGACCACGATGCACCGGATGGCCGGGCACTTCCGCACCATGGCCGAGTCGGCCGCGGCGGGACCCGACCGCCCGGTCAGCGGACTGTCCATTTTGGACGCTGCCGAGCGGGATCTGGTGCTGCGGCAGTGGAATCCGGCGCCCGCGCCGATCCCGCGGGAGTGCGCGCACGAGGCGTTCCGTGCCCAGGCCGCGCGGACCCCCGACGCGCTCGCGGTGCTCGGCCCGACCGGCGAGCGGATGACCTACGCGGAGGTGGCGCGCCGGTCGGGCGCGCTGGCCGGGCGGCTGCGGGCCGCGGGCGTCGAGGCCGGGGCCGCGGTCGCGGTGTACCTGGACAAGTCGCCCGCCGCGGTGGTCGTGCTGTTCGGCGTACTCCAGGCGGGCGCCACCTACGTGCCGCTGGACACCACCCAGCCCGCGCACCGGCTGGCCCTGATGGTGGACGACCTCGCGCCCGCGCTGGTGGTCACCGACCGGCGGCTGCGCCCCCGGCTCGACGCCGTGCCGGTGCCGGTGATCGCCGTCGAAGACGACAACGAGGCCGACGGCTCCGAGCAGCGACCTGGTCCGGCAGGCGACCCGGACGGCGTGGCCTACATGATCTACACCTCCGGGTCGACCGGCAGGCCGAAAGCCGTCATGGTGACCCACCGCGCGTTCACCCACCACTGCCGCGAGCACGCCGAGATCGAGGACATCCGACCCGGCGACCGGGTGCTGCTGCACGCGCCGCTCACCTTCGACCCGGCCATGGAACAGATCGCGTCGCCGCTGGTGGTGGGTGCCACGGTGGTCGTCGGCGAGGCGGGGATCGTGCCGCCCGCGGTCTTCCCCGACCGGCTGGCCGAGTCCGGCGTGACCCACCTGGCGATCTCGGCCACCTACTTCCGCGACGTGATCGCCGGGGTGCGGCACCGGGATCCGCGGCTGGCCAAGGTGCGGGTGATGGCCGTCGGCGGCGAGATGGTCATCCACGACGACGCCCTGCGGTGGTTCGAGACCGGCCTGGACGGCCGCTTCCTGTGCGTCTACGGGCCGACCGAGGCCACCGTCGCGAGCCTGACCCACCACGTGACCGACCGGGACCTGGCCGCGGCGGCACCGGAGACCTCGGTGCCCATCGGCCGCCCGATCCCGGGCACCAGGGCTTATGTCCTGGACGACAACCTGAACCCGGTGCCGGTCGGGGTCGCGGGCGAGCTGTGCGTCGGCGGCGTCCGGCTCAGCCGCGGGTACCTGCGGCAGCCGCGGCAGACCGCCGACCGGTTCGTGCCCGACCCCTTCGGCGGCGACCCCGGCGAGCGGCTGTACCGGACCGGCGACCGGGTGCGGTACCTGCCGAACGGGCTGGTCGAGTTCCTCGGCCGGTTCGACACGCAGGTGAAGCTGCGCGGGTTCCGAATCGAGCTGGGCGAGGTCGAGGCGGCGCTCGCGGGGCACCCCGCCGTCCGGGCGGCGGTGGCGGCGGTGCAGGACCTGGCTCCCGGCAACCGACAGCTCGTGGCCTACGTCGTGCCGCATGACGAGCCGCCATCGCCCGCCGAGCTGCGCGCCTACCTGCGCGACCGGCTGCCGGACTACATGGTGCCGGGGGTGGTGCTGACGCTGGCCGAGCTGCCGACGACCAGCGGCCAGAAGGTCGACCGGCGCAGGCTGCCGATACCCGACCCGACCGTCGTGCGCGCGGACGCCGAACGGGACGTCGCCCCGCACACCGAGGTCGAGGCGGCGATCGCCGAGACGTGGGCGGACGTGCTCGGTCTGGCCTCGGTCGGGGTGCACAACGAGTTCTTCGACCTCGGCGGGCACTCGCTGCTCGCCACCCGCCTGCAGACCCGCCTGCAGGATCTCTTCGGCCTGGAGATCCCGCTGCGCCTGCTGTTCGAGGCCACCACGGTGAGCGCCCAGGCCGCCGCACTGGAGCGGCTCGCCGAAGCCGAGGCGGCGGGCGGCACCGACAGTTCCGATCCGAACGAAGGACCGTGACCCATGAGCGAGCTTTATCACCAAGCCTGCGAGGGGATGGCATGAGCACTGACGCGATCAAGCCGGAGACCGGCGACGGCGCGCGGCTGTTGCGCGACCGCCTCCGCAGTCGTGCGGACCGCTCGGCGCCCCGGGAGTCCGGCATCGGGACGGTGCCGCGGGAGGGCTCGCTGCCGCTGTCGTTCGCCCAGCGCAGGCTGTGGGTGCTCGACCAGCTCCGCCCCGGCGGCACCGACTACCTGGTGCCGCTGGTGCTGCGGCTCTCGGGCGAGCTGTCCGGGATCGACCTGGTCGGGGCGCTGCACACGCTGGTGGCCCGGCACGAGATCCTGCGCACCCGCTACTCCGTCGACCGCACCGGCGAGCCCGTCCAGCTCATCGATCCGCCCGCCGCCGTGCCGCTGGCCTTCGACGACCTCACCGGGGCGGCCCAGGCCGAGATCGACGCGCTGCTCGACGCGGAGACCACCCGACCGCTGGACCTGGCCCGCGGCCCCGTGGTGCGCGCCCGGCTGATCCGGGTGGCGCCGCGGGAGCACCTGCTGACCGTCGTGCTGCACCACATCGCCGTCGACGGGTGGTCGCTCGGGCTGCTGGTGGGCGAGCTGGCCGACCTGTGCGCGGGGGCGGATCTGCCCGCGCCCGCGGTGCAGTACGCGGACTTCGCCGCGTGGCAGCGGACCGACCTCGTCGGCGACCGGCTGGCGCGCGGCCTGGGCCACTGGACCCGGGAACTGCGCGACCTGCTCCCGCTGGAGCTGCCGACCGACCGGCCGCGGCCCGCGGTGTGGGAACCGGCCGGGCAGACCGTGCCGTTCACCATCCCGGCCGAGGTCGCCCGCGGCGTCGCGGCCGTGGCCCGCGCGCACGAGGCCACCCCGTTCATGGTGTATCTCAGCGCGTTCTGGGCGCTGCTGCACCGCTACAGCGGCCAGACCGACTTCGGCACCGGCAGCCCGATCGCGGGCCGGACCCACGCCGACACCCACGAGCTGCTCGGCACGTTCATCAACCTGCTGGTGCTGCGCGCGGACCTCTCCGGCGACCCGACGTTCGCCGAGGTGGTCGACCGCGCCCGTGGCACGGCCATCGACGCCTACGCCCACCAGGACGTGCCGTTCGAGCGCGTGGTCGACGCGATGGCCGTCGACCGCGACCTGTCCAGCCACCCGCTGGTGAACGTCAACTTCACCCTGCAGAACAACGCGCCGGTCCGCTTCCAGGCCGGACCGGTGACCGGCGAGCTGGTCACCGTCGCGGCCTCGCAGGCCAAGTTCGACCTCGGCTGGACGCTCAGCGAGCAGTCCGATGGCTCGGTGTCCGGCGAGGTGACCTTCCCGCACGCGCTGCTGGACGCGGCGACCGCGCGGCGGATGGCCGAGCACTACCAGCGGCTGATCGCCGCGGCCGTCGCCGAACCGGGCAGGCGGGTGGCCGAGCTGCCGCTGCTGAGCGAGCCGGAACTCCAGCGCCTGGTGGCGCAGCCGGTCGTCGCGACGACCGCGGCGCCGAGCCTGCCCGACCGCTTCGCCGAGACGGCCCGGGCCCGCCCGGACGCGCCCGCGGTGACCTTCGACGGCGAGCACCTCGGCTACGGCGACCTCGACGCCCGCGCCAACCGCGTGGCGCACCGGCTGCGCGCGCTCGGCGTGCGCCGCGAGGATCTGGTCGGCCTCTGCCTTCCCCGCGGCTTCAACATGATCGTCGCGATCCTCGGGGTGCTGAAGGCGGGCGCGGCGTACCTGCCGCTCGACCCGGACCACCCGGCGGAGCGGCTCGCGTACCTGACCGGGGACGCTCAGGCGCGCGTCGTGCTGACCGAGGAAGCCTGGGCCCGGCAGGTGTCCGCCGACACGGTGATCCTGCTGGACGACCCCGACGAGATCGCCCGGCTCGCCGCGCTGCCCTCTGGCGCGCCCGAGGTCGACGTGCACCCGGACGACCTCGCGTACGTGATCTACACCTCGGGCTCGACCGGCCTGCCGAAGGGTGTGCAGGTCACCCACGCCAACGTGGTGCGGCTGCTCACCGCGACCGAGCGCGAGTACCGCTTCGGACCCGACGACGTGTGGGCGCTGTTCCACTCCTACGCCTTCGACGTCTCGGTGTGGGAGCTGTGGGGCACGTTCCTCTTCGGCGGCAGGCTGGTCGTCGTCCCGAACGACGTCACGCGGTCGCCGTGGGAGCTGGCGACGCTGCTCGCCGAAGAGGGCGTGACGGTCCTCAACCAGACGCCGTCGGCGTTCCAGAGCCTGGTCGAGCTGGCCGGCCGCGGCGACGGCGCGCTCGACGGGCTGCGGCTGCGGCTGGTGATCCTCGCGGGGGAGGCGATGGACGTCGGCTCCGTGCGCCCGTGGTGGGACCGGTTCGGCGACACCGCGCCGCAGGTGGTCAACATGTACGGGATCACCGAGACGACCGTGCACGTCACCTACCGGCCGGTGGGCATCGGCGACCTCGGCGGCGACCGGAGCCCGATCGGGCGGCCGATGCGCGACCTCACCCTGTACGTCCTGGACCAGCGGATGCGGCCGGTGCCGATCGGCGTGCCGGGCGAGGTCTACGTCGGCGGCCCCGGCGTCACCCGCGGCTACCTCGGCAGGCGCGCGCTCACCGCGCAGCGGTTCGTGCCCGACCCGTTCGGCCCGCCGGGCGCCCGGCTGTACCGCTCCGGGGACAAGGCCCGGCTGCTGGCCAACGGGGAGCTGGCGTTCCTCGGCCGCTTCGACGACCAGGTCAAGATCCGCGGCTACCGGATCGAGCTGGGCGAGGTCGCGTCGTGCCTGGCGACCCACCCCGACCTGGACGCGGCCGTGGTCACCGTGAACGGCGCCGCGTCCCGGGACAGCCAGCTCGTCGGCTACGTCGTGCCCAAGGACGGTGTCGCGGTCGCCGTGGCGGACCTGCGGGCGCACGTGGCGGCGCGGCTGCCCGCCTACATGGTCCCCGCGATCTTCATGGTGCTGCCGAAACTGCCGCTCACGGTGAACGGCAAGGTGGATCACCGCGCGCTGCCCAAGCCCGACGTGTCCGGGCTGGCCCAGGCCGACCGCGTCGCGCCGCGAACCCCCACCGAGAAGTCCATGGCGGCGGTCTGGGCGGAGGTGCTGGACGTGGACGACATCGGCGTCCACGACAACTTCTTCGAGCTGGGCGGCGACTCGATCCGCGCGGTGCGGCTGGTCGGCCTGCTGCGGGCCAACGGCATGCCCTACTCGGTCCAGGACCTGTTCCGGCACCAGAGCATCGCCGACCTGAGCCACACCGACGCCGACGCCGAGACCGACGCGCCGACCGGCACCCTCCCGTTCGCGCTGCTCGACGCGGCCGACCGGGCGAAGGTGCCCACCGGGGTGCTGGACGCCTATCCGATGGCCCGGGTCCAGGTCGGCATGGTGTACGAGCTGCTGGCGGACACCGACCGCAAGCCGTATCACAACGTCACCAGCTATCTGATCCGCGACGGGGCCGCGTTCGACGTGACGGCGCTGACCGCGGCGGCGGACGTGGTGGTGGCCAACCACGAGATCCTGCGGACCTCGTTCGACCTGGGCACGTACTCCGAGCCGCTGCAACTCGTGGCGCCGCGGGCCGCGATCGGGTTCGGCCACGAGGATCTGCGCGGGATGGCCCCGGCGGAGCAGGACGCGCACATGGCGGCGTTCCGGGCGCGCGAGCGGGAGCGGACCTTCGACCTCGCCATCCCGCCGCTCATCCGGGTGCACGCGCACGAGATCTCCGCGGACCGGTGGTTCCTGTCGGTCACCGAGTGCCACGCGATCCTCGACGGGTGGAGCCACAACTCGATCATCACCGAGCTGCTCGCGACCTACCGCACGATCCGCGACGACCAGCCGCTGCCCGAGGTCGGCGGGCACGCGGTGCGCTACGCCGACTTCATCGCGCACGAGCGGCGCAGCCTGACCCAGCCCGAGGACCGGGCGTTCTGGGCGGGGCGGCTGGGCAGCGCGGCCCGGCTGACCATCCCGGCCGCGTGGGCGGACCCGGACGGCCCCGGGATGTACTACATCGAGGTGCCCTTCGAGGGCATCGAGGACGACCTGCGCGCGCTGGCCAAGCTGGCGGGCGGGTCGCTCAAGAGCGTGCTGCACGCGGCGCACCTCGCGGTGTGGCGCGCGGTGTCGGGCGGGGAGCGGTTCTACGGGGGCCTGCTGTGCAACGGCCGCATCGAGGTCGAGGGCGGCGACGACGTGCGCGGGATGTTCCTCAACCCGGTGCCGTTCGTCGCCCCGGCCGAGGTCGGCACGTGGCGCGAGCTGGCCCGCGCGGTGTTCGACGAGGAGGTCGCGCTGTGGCCGCACCGCCGGTTCCCGCTGCCGCAGCTCCAGCATGAGTTCGGCAACGGCGGGCGGCTGCTGGAGGTGGCGTTCAACTACCTCGACTTCCACGTCCTCGACCGCGAGATGGTCGACACCGAGGGCAGCACCGACATCAGCCCGAACGAGTTCCCCGCGGCGGTCATCGGGCACCGCGACCGGCTGATCCTGGTCGCGAAGTCGCGGTGGGTCGGGCGCCCGCACGGCGAGCTGCTCGCCAAGATGTACCGCCGGGCCCTGACGCTGATGGCCGCGGACCCCGACGGCGACGCCTCGGTGTCCCTGCTGCCGCCCGAGGAGCGCACCCGGCTGCTCACCGAGGGCAACGACACGCAGGCGCCGTCAGCGGGCCAGGCCGTCCACGAGCTGGTCGCCCAGCGGGCCGCGGCGGCGCCCGACACGGTCGCGGTCGAAGGCGCCGGACTCCGGCTCACCTACGGCCAACTGCACCGCAGGGCAGGCGCGATCGCCCAACGGCTGCGTGCCGCCGGGGTGCTGCCGGGGCAGCTCGTCGCGGTGTGCCTGCCGAGGCGGCCCGAGCTGGTCGCGGCCATCCTCGGCGCGCTCGTCGCGGGCGCCGCCTACGTGCCGCTGGACCCGCGGCACCCCACCGAGCGGGTGACCGGTCTGCTGCACGACACCGGCGCCCGCGCGGTCATCACCGACGCCGAGGTCGCCGCCCGGCTCACCGACGGTTCGACAACCGTCATCGTCACCGACGACATCGAGGACGAGGGTGTCGGCGAGGTCGCGAGCCACCACCCGCACCCGGACGAGCTGGTCTACGTCGTGCACACCTCCGGGTCGAGCGGCAAGCCCAAGGGCGTGATGATCCGGCACGGCGCCATGGCCGACCGGATCGAGTCGCGGCAGCGCACGGTGCGGCTCTCCGAGCGGGATGTCGTGATCAGCGTCGTGCCCGCGACGACCGACGTGAGCCAGTTGTGCTTCTTCACCGCGCTGACCACGGGCGCGCGGCTGGTGCTCGCCGAGGACGACGCGGGCCGGGACCCTCAGTCGCTGGCCGACCTGCTGCGCGCGTGCGGCGCCAGCTTCATGCAGGCGTCGCCGACGACCTGGCGGATGCTGGCCGAGACCGGCTGGACGCCGCCCGCGCGCTTCCAGCTCCTGTCCGGCGGCGAGGGCATGGGCACCGACCTCGTGCGGCGGCTGTGCGCCACGGACGCCGAGGTCTGGGACTACTACGGCCCGAGCGAGGTGACGGTGTTCTGCTTCGGCACCCGGCTCTTCGGCGACGGCTCCCCGCCGCGCTTCGAGTCCGCCGCGAACACCATGACCTACCTGCTCGACGCCACCCTGGAGCCGGTGCCGTTCGGCGTACCGGGACAGATCTACGTCGGCGGCGACGGCCTCGCCCGCGGCTACCTCGGTCAGCCGGGCGTCACCGCGGGGGCCTTCCTGCCCGACCCGTTCGCCACGGCGCCGGGCGCGCGGATGTACGCCACCGGCGACGTCGGCAGGCGGGACCGGCACGGCCGGGTCGAAATCCTCGGCCGCCAGGACCAGCAGTTGAAGATCGGCGGGTTCCGGGTCGAGCTGGGCGAGATCGAGAACTCGCTGGTCACCCACCCTGGCGTGCGCGCGGCCGTCGTCCATCCGCAGCCCGGCGCGGCGGGCGAGCTGGTGCTCGCGGCGTACGTGATCGTGGCCGACGAGGGCATCGTCGAGATGCTGCGCGAGTTCCTCGGCCGCACGCTGCCGGAGTACATGGTGCCGACGCACGTCCTGCGGATGCAGTCGTTCCCCCGCTTGGCGAACGGCAAGGTCGACCGCTCGGCGCTGCCCGTGCCCGGGCCGGAGCGGCCCGAGATCGCGACGCCGTACCGGCGGCCGGAGGGCCCGGTCGAGGAGGCCATCGCGGCGGTGTGGAGCGAGGAGCTCGGCATCGACCGGGTGGGCCGCGACGACGACTTCTTCGCCCTCGGCGGGCACTCGCTGCTCACCCTGCGCATCCTCGCCAGGCTGCCGCGCGAGCACGACATCGACCTGAGCTTCCGCGACTTCCTGACCCACCGGACGGTGCGCGGTCTCGCGACGGTCGCCGCCACGGCGAAGGAGGCCAGGGAGCGCGAACCCAGCCTGCTGTGGCTCGGCGAGAGCGGCGCGGGTGCCGCGCTGTTCTGCGTGCATCCCGGCGGCGGCAGCGCGCACTGGTACCGCCACCTCGCCGACGTCTACGCGCCGGAGCGCCCGCTCGGCGCGTTCGAGTGGCCGGGACTGCACCAGGACGTCCCGGTCCCCGGCAGCCTCGCCGAGGTCGCGGCGACCTATGTTGCCGAGCTGCGGACCGCGCAGCCGGCCGGCCCGCACCACATCCTCGGCTGGTGCGGATCGAGCGGCATCGCCTGGGAGATGGCCCACAGCCTGCACGAGAGCGGTGCCGAGCCCCGGCTGATCCTGATCGACCCGATCGAGTACCCATCGGCGGGCGACAGCCCACTGGCGGAGAACGTGCAGGTGCTGCGGCGGGCGGAGGGCCTGCTGGCGGCCCTGCGCGAGAACACCGACGAGCGGCGGCGGCACGAGATCCGCGCCGAGCTGCTGGCCACGTTGGGCAAGGTGGTGGACGACGGCGACGCGGCACTGGAGGAGGAGGCCGTCGACCTGGAGCACGGGTGGGAGCGCCGGATCCGCGCCTGGCGGGCGATGGCGGAGCTGCGGCTGAACTACCACTTCCCGACCTACCCGGGCTCGGTAGACCTGATCGTGTGCGAGGAGCTGGCCGCGGGCGGGTACCTCTCGATCATCGGGCAGAGCTTCGACGGCTACATCGACCAGTGGCGGGGCCTGGTCGACGGCGAGGTGCGGGTGCACCTGATCCCGGGCGACCACCGCACAGCGCTGTTCCCGCCGCAGGTCTCGGTACTGGCCGCCATGCTGGCCCGCGTGATAGACGACTTCCCCGCACCCCGAGGAGGACTGAGCGCGCCATGACCCGTGACCTGATCTCGCTGCTCGACCTGGCCGACGCCGACATCGAGGCGATCGCGCGCCGCGGCGTCGAGATCGCCGCCGATCCCGCCGGGCAGAGCCAGTCCCTGCGCGGCCGCGTCATCGGGGTGTACTTCAGCAAGACGTCCACCCGGACCCGGACGGCCTTCTCGGTCGGGTCGCTGCGCCTCGGCGCCCAAGTCGTCACCTACGGCCCCGGCGACCTGCAGATCAACACGGGCGAGTCGCCCGAGGACACCGCCAGGGTGCTCGGCGGCATGCTCGACGGCCTGGTGGTGCGCACCGCCGGAGCGCAGGCGGAGCTGCGGACGTTCGCGGGCCACGGCGCGGCGGTGGTCAACGCGATGTCCGCCGAGGAGCACCCCACCCAGGCGCTCGCCGACCTCAGCACGCTGATGGCGCGGTTCGGCGGGGTCAAGGATCTGCGTGTGCTCTACGTCGGCGAGGGCAACAACACCGCGGCCGCGCTGACGCTCGCGCTGCCCCGGCTCGGCGGCGAACTGCACCTGCGCACACCGCTGGGCTACGGGCTGCCGCCGGAGGTGCTCGCGGCGGCCGGGCGCGGCGGCGGCCGCGTCGAGCAGCGGCACGACATGGCCGATCTGCCCGACAAGGTCGACGTGGTCTACACCACCCGGTGGCAGACGACGGGGACCAGCAAGGCCGATCCGCGGTGGCGGCTCGGCTTCGAGCCGTTCCGGGTGGACGAGGCGCTCATGGCGGGCTACCCCGACGCCCTTTTCCTGCACGACCTGCCCGCGCACCGGGGCGAGGAGGTGACCGCCGGGGTCCTCGACGGACCGGCGTCGGTCGCCTTCGAACAGGCACAGCACAAACTGCACAGCGCGATGGCCGTACTGGAATGGTGCTTCGCCGGTTAAGAGCGGCGCACCGACTTCGAGGGAATGGGTTCGATATGCGAATTCTCGTCACCGGGGGCGCGGGGTTCATCGGCTCGCACTTCGTCCGCACGACCGTCGACGCCGACGTCACCGTGCTCGACAGCCTGACCTACGCGGCCGACCTGGCCAACCTGGAGGGCGCCGACCACGAGTTCGTGCACGGCGACATCGGCGACGCGGCACTGCTGGACAAGCTGGTGCCGGGCCACGACCTGGTGGTGAACTTCGCCGCCGAGTCGCATGTGGACCGTTCGATCGCGGGGTCCGCGGAGTTCGTGCGCACCAACGTGCTCGGCACCCAGACCCTGCTGCAGGCCTGCCTCGACGCCGGGGTGCCCAAGGTCGTGCACGTCTCGACCGACGAGGTGTACGGCACCATCGACGCGGGCTCGTGGCAGGAGGACGCCCCGCTGCGACCGCGCTCGCCTTACGCGGCGGCCAAGGCGGGCGGGGACATGATCGCCATGGCCTACGCGATCACGCACGGCCTGCCGGTGTCGATCACCAGATGCGGCAACAACTTCGGCCCGCACCAGTACCCGGAGAAGGTGATCCCGCTCTTCATCACCAACCTGTTGCAGGGCACCAAGGTCCCGCTGTACGGCGACGGCGGCAATGTGCGGGACTGGATCCACGTCGACGACCACTGCCGGGGCATCCGCGTCGTCGCCGAGCACGGCCTGCCCGGCGAGGTGTACCACATCGCGGGCGTCGCGGAGTTGACCAACCTCGACCTCACGCAGCGGCTGCTCGACGCGCTCGACGCCGACTGGTCGATGGTCGAGCGGGTGGCCGACCGCAAGGGCCACGACCGGCGCTACTCCCTCGACGACAGCAGGCTGCGCGGCCTCGGCTACGCGCCGCGGACCTCGTTCGAGGACGGCCTGGCCGAGACCGTGCGGTGGTACACCGACAACCCGTCGTGGTGGAAGAGCAAGCGGACACTCTGATCTGTTCCGGCTGATCTGTTCCGGCTGATCTGTTCCGGCCGATCTGTTCCGGCCGATCCGCTAGTGGTCGGTGCTTCCCGCGTCGTGCACGAGCAGCGCGATCTGGACCCGGTTGTTGAGGTTCAGCTTGGTCAGGATCCGCGAGACGTGCGCCTTGATCGTGGGCACGCTCAGATAGAGCGTGTCCCCGATCTCGGCGTTCGACTGCCCGTCGCCGACCGCCGCGGCGACCTCGCGTTCGCGGTCGTTGAGCAGCGCGAGCCGCTTGCGGGCGTTGGCACACCGCAGGTCCTGGTCGGTGGCGGCCACGGCACGGGCGATCAGGCGCCGGGTCACCGCGGGCGAGATCACCGGGTCACCGGCCGCGACCTTGCGGATCGCGGCGACGATCTCGTCGGGCGGGGTGTCCTTGAGCAGGAAGCCCGCCGCCCCGGCACGCAGCGCGCGCAGCACGTGGTCGTCCGCGTCGAAGGTGGTCAGCACGATGACCTCCGGCGCGTTGTCCAGGCCCCGCAAGGCTTCCGTCGCGGCGAGCCCGTCCATCACGGGCATCCTGATGTCCATCAGCACCACGTCGGGCGAGTGCGCGCCGATGAGCGGGCCGACCTCGTTGCCGTCGCCCGCCTCGGCCACGACCCGGACGTCGGGCGCGCCACCGAGCATCAGCGTCAGACCGGCCCGCACGAGCGGATCGTCGTCCACGATCAGCACGTCGATCGTCCCGGGTTCGGCCAAGGTCATGCCGCCCAGGGTATCCGAGCCCACAGCCGCCACCCGCCCGCCTCGGTCGGCCCGTGTTCGATGCGCCCGGCCGCGAGCGCGACCCGCTCGGCCAGGCCGACCAGGCCGTATCCCGGCCGGGCCGCGGCGGGCCGGTGCACGGCGGCGGGCGCACTGTTGCACACCTCGACGTCCAGTCCGCCGCCGGGCGACCCGGCCAGGCGCACCGCCACCTCGGTGCCCGGGGCGTGCTTGCGGGCGTTGGTCAGCGCCTCCTGCACGATCCGGTAGCAGGCCCGGCCGAGCCCGTCGGGCACCGGTTCGGCCACCTGGTCGCGCAGCACGACCTTCATCCCGGCGTCGCCGGACTCCGTGACCAGCCTGCGGATGTCGGCGTAGGTGGGGTGCGGCAGCTCGTTCACCGGGGCGCGCAGCACGTGCAGCACGTCACGAAGGTCCTTCAACGCCTGGTGCGCGCTCTCCCTGATCACCTTGGCCGATCTGGCCACGTCCTCGGGTGGCATGTTCGCGCGGTACTCCAGCGCGCCCGCGTGCACGCTGAGCAGCGACAGCCGGTGGCCGAGCACGTCGTGCATCTCCCTGGCGACGGTCTCCCTGGCCCGCTGCTGGGCCTGCTCCGACCGCAGCCGCGCCTCGGTCTGCGCGTGCGCCACGAGCTGGCGCTGGTGGTGAACGAACAGGCCCCAGCCGACCACGGCGCACTGGACCACCACGCCGATCATCAGCAGCAGGACGCCCGGGAGTTCGCCGTCGGGCCGAACCGCGACGTAGACCAGCGCGGCGAGCAGGCTCAGCGAGAACACGACAGCCGTCGTGCGGGTGGGCCGGTTGGCGGCGACGGTGAACAGTGCCGCCAGCATCGCCCCGGCGATCAGCTCGGAGACCGACGACAGCACAATCAGCCCGACCGCGAGGTGGACCGGCCACCTCCTGCGCAGCCACAGCGCGGCGCAGCCCAGCACGCCCGCGATCTGGTCGCCGACGAAGATCCAGCTCGGTTCGTGCGGGACCGCGTCCTGAATGCTCGCGGAAGCCGTCAGCACGCCATAGGCCGCGGCACACAGGAACAGCACGACGTCCACGAGCCAGTCGCGTGGCTGTCGCCGGAACGCTGTCGCGGTGCCGTCCATTCCACCGAAGATAGTGACCGGACCGGCGCGGCGGCCAGCGGTTCGGTCCGCCGACGCCGATGGATACCGAACTCCATACTTTCGGACGCGCGGCCGGTCGGAACTGTCGGCCTTGGTCGCGGCGGAACATACCGGCGACCTGCTCGCCCGGTGCGCCGAAACCGCTATCGTTTCGGGCATGCGCAAAGCAATCCAGCTCTTTGGCCTGTTGCTGATCGTCTGCGGCATTTCCGGGACGATCGACCATCTCTGGATGCAGCCCATCCTCGGCCCGATCCTGAACTTCTTCAACCGCGTCGTGATCGCCAACGTCGGTTTCCTGCAGGGCTACGAGGTCTTCGCCAACCTGACCGTCTCGGTGCTCGGAATCGTCGTGATAGTCGCGGCGGACCGGATGAAATCGACGGCCGCCTGAGGTCAGAGCCGTGAAGTCAGAGCGCGGTCACCCCGCGTCGGGGACGACGGTCACCTGGCCGAACAACTGTTCCGGCGTCGACCCGAGTCGACGGGCGTAGGCGAAGATCAACGCGTTGAGCCGGAAGTGGTCGTGCACGGGTTCCTGGAGGAGGTTCGCATCGAGCAGCGCGTCGATCATGCGGCGGCAGCGTGCCAAGTCGACACCGGCCAGGCCCGCCGCCATCGCCAGGGTGAAGTCCGGCCCGCTGTGGCGGCCGATGGCGCGGAACATGCGCGCGGCGTCCTCGGACAGCGCGCGGTAGGACCACCCGAACACCGCGGAGACCGACGAATGCTCGTCGCCGGGCACTTCGAGCCGGTCGAGCAGCTCCTCCTCGCAGTTGCCGAGCAGCGCGAGGGCGCGCTCAGGACTCGGGGCCAGCGCCACCCGGGTGGCGGCGACGCGCACCGCCAGCGGCAGCCTGCCGCAGCACTCGACGAGCTTGGCCACGTCCGGCTGACCCCAGGTGGCGACCGACCGGCCCGCGACCCTGGTGAACAGCTCGACCGCGTCGTCCTCGTCCATGGCGTCCAGGACGAAGCGCCGGGCACCGTCGCGCACCGTCAGGCCCGCGAGCCGGTTGCGGCTGGTCACGATCACCAGGCACGAGCTGGCGCCGGGCAGCAGCGGCCGCACCTGGTGCACGGACTCCGCGTTGTCGAGCAGGATGAGCAGCCGCAGACCGGCCACCATGCTCCGGTACTGCGTGCACAGCTGTTCGGGGTCGTCGGGCAGCGGACCGGGGGTGCCGAGGGTGGCGAGCAGGTGGCGCAGCACCTCGGTCGCGGCCAGCGGCCCGTTCGCCCCGCGCAGATCGATGTGCAGCTGGCCGTCGGGGAACCGGTCGGCGAGCCGGTGCGCACAGTGCACGGCGACAGCGGTCTTGCCGACTCCCGGTGCGCCGCTGAGCAGGATGACCCCGCCCGCGTTGCCGTTTCCGACCGTCGAGGTCAGTTCGCGCAGCTCGCGGAGTTCGCCTGCCCGGCCGGTGAAATCGGGGACGTCGCGGGCCAACTGGGCGAGCACGATGCGCCCGGCGGCGGGCGGGTCCGGCCGGGGCGCGGGCTGCGCGGGCACGGTGGCCTGGCGAGCCCGGATTCGGAGCAGGTCCTCGTAGAGGGTCTGCAACTGCTCGCCCGGCTCGATGCCCTGCTCCTGCAGGAGGTGGGCGCGCACGTCGTGGTAGAGCCGCAGGGCCTCGGCGCGTCTGCCGAGCTGGGCGTAACACAGCATCAGCAGGTATCGCAGGCGTTCGCGCAGCGGGTGGGCGCTGACCAGGCCGGACAGCTCGCCCACCAGGTCGGTGAGCCTGCCCAGCTCGTAGGCCAGTTCCGCGCGGTCTTCGGTCGCGGTCAAGCGCAACTCGGTGAGCCGGGTGCGCTCGGCTTCCACGAACGGCCCGACCGCGCCGCCGTACGCGGTGCCGCGCCACAGGTTCAACGCGAACTCCAGCTCGCTCGACGCGGTGATCGCCGCGTTGGTGCCGCGGCACTGGCGGGCCCGCCGCAGGTGCGTCTCGAAGCAGTCCTTGTCGACGTCGCCCGCCGACAGCCGCAGCATGTAGCCGACACCGTCGGAGGCCAGCAGTTCACCCTGCGCGCGGAGCGGCCGAGTCGGCTCCAGCTTGCCGCGCAGGCGCGCCACGTAGGTGTAGACACTGTTGATCGCGGTGGCCGGGGCGTCCACGCCCCATACCGCGTCCACCAATTCCTCGCGGCTCACCACGCGGTTCGTATTGGTGGCCAGGACGGCGAAAACGGTGCGTAGCCGGGGGGGACCCAGATCGATGATCTGCCCGCCGCGGGATGCCTGCACCGGACCTAAAAGAGTTGCGCCGACAACAGTAGTATCCCCCTCCATAATAGCCTCCCCCTCGCACAGTGGACCCGGCCCACCCTACCGCGACGTCACGCTTTCCGTGGACGATTCACGTAAACACCTGGCCACACCCGCGCGACGGTCTGTTGGCCGTCGCGAACAAGGCGGACATAAGCGTCCGACCCCCCGAATTCGGCGGACATCGGCGCAGGTCAGCGCGGTGATGAAGGTTGTTCGACCGACACGGCGGCCTGCGAAACAATGGTTCGCCATTCAACTTGACAGCGCCTCCGGGTCCAGGTCCGAATGGGCGAGTCGGTGCCGCATTCGGTCGACACCGACCGGCGGGGCGACAACACCTCGGGCGCCTGGTGCGACCCGGCCGGGTCGAGGTCCGGTGGATTCCGTCGGTATCCGGCGCAATCCACCGACAGCGGTCGAACGAATACTCACTGCAGGCCGCCCCAGACTGCCTCGCGATTCTTGGAACGCGCCACGTTAGGGCTTCCCGGTTAGGGAGATCACTAGATATAATGGTGGCCGTCCGGCCACACCGAAGTGTCCCGCCAGCGGGACACTGGCGAAGTGGCGAATATCGCCCGCCACCTCGACGTTTGGCTTCTGTGTAGGTGTTGTCGAGAAACGTCTGACAGCCTCCTCGCCAGGAACTTCGACATGTCTGGACGAAGGACGGGTACCTAGCAGATGGCCGTTATCGAGAGTGGAACCAGGCCGGCACCAGCGCCGGCCGGGGTTCCCATGAGGAACACTTCGACCAGCCGATTAGCCATGGACGGCGCAGCGGTGACGAAGCGAACGGCATTGACTATCTCACAGGGAATGCCCATTCATGCCTGGCGAAACCTGGGGCGTCAGATCCATGTCATCTCCGATTCCTCGGCCTGGTGGCTCGGCGATTGGCTGCTCTACGGCCAGGCCGAATATCCGAAGCGCTACAAGCACGCCATCGCGGAGACGTCGCTCGATTATCAGACCTTGCGGAACTATGCCTGGGTCGCGCGCCAGTTCGCGCCCGGCAGGCGCCGCGGAAAGCTCAGCTTCCAGCACCACGCCGAAGTCGCCAGCCTCCCGGACGCCGAACAGGAGAAATGGCTGACCAAAGCCGAGGCAAACGGCTGGTCCCGAAACGAGCTGCGCCGACAGGTCCGCGCGGGCCGCGAACTCGGCGCGGGTGCCGAGGTGCCGGAAGCGGAAACCGTGCATTTCAAGATGAATCTCGTCTCCGGCCAGAAACAGACCTGGTTGGAGGCCGCTGAGCGGGCCGAACAGGACTTGCTCGGCTGGATTGTCTCGGTACTGGACCGAGCCGCAACACCCGCCCTCGACCCGGCGAAGTGAGCGAAAGTGGCAGCGTGACGGAGGTCCGTCGCGCTGCCACACTGCGTCGGCGCGGACGATAACTCCAGCTCAGGCACTCCGCCGTGGGCGCGCGTCGCGCATACTCTTGGCCGCCATTGACGTAAAGCCGATAAACCATCGTTTGGGTCACGGTGACGATTGATGCAACATGACGCTATGTCCAATACGTTTCCCGCGCTTGGCACGGCGGCGCCCGACGAGCAGCAACTCGTACTGCGCAAGCCGCGGCACCGGGTAGAACGACGCGCGATCCTGTGGTGGACCCTTCGAGTCGCGCTCTGGACGGTGGCGACCCTGGGCGGTCTCGGTTTCCTGTACGGCCAGTTCGAGTCGACCCGGCCCTGGCTCGGCCCGCTGTGGATCGCGCTGGCCGCGACCTTCGCTGTGAACCTGGTCGCCATGCCCGTGTGGCGTTACTACGTGCACCGCTGGGAAACCACGGGAGACGCGGTCTATTCGCTCAAGGGCTGGCTCGTCCATGAATGGCGGATCATCCCGATCTCCCGCGTGCAAAGCGTCGACGTGATCC
This sequence comes from Actinokineospora sp., assembly GCF_052390155.1. Classification (NCBI taxonomy): domain Bacteria; kingdom Bacillati; phylum Actinomycetota; class Actinomycetes; order Pseudonocardiales; family Pseudonocardiaceae; genus Actinokineospora; species Actinokineospora sp. The sequence continues at coordinate 89,548 of NZ_JBQTHF010000025.1, forward strand.
GCGGACCCTTGCAGCAACTGCTCGGACTGGCCACCGTCCAGGTGATCACCGCCGCCAAGGAGGGCCAGATCAAAATCGACGGTCTCGACTACGCCGTCGCCGCCGAGACCGCGGCCATGCTGACCGACATAGCCAAACTGACCCCGGGCGATGCCACGTGAGCCAGACAGCGACCGCGGTGGACCCCGCGCTGGCGGCCGACGACGAGGTCCCGTGGCAGCGTCTGCACATCCGCGTGGTGTGGGTCGACGCGGTCAAGCTCCTGGTGTCGATGCTGCCCAGCGTGCTGGCCACGGTCGTGTTCGATCTCGACTTCAGCTCGGGCACCTTCGGGCTCTGGCCCGTGATCGTCGTCAGCGCGCTGGGTGCCTTCTCGTCGTTGAACGACCTGCTGCGCTGGTGGAAGACCCGATACCGGGTCACCGCGGACCGCGTCGAGATCCACGCCGGGAAGCTGGTCCGCAAGCACCGCTCGGTGCCGCGGGACCGCATTCGCACCGTGGACACGCACGCGCGGCTGCGGCACCGACTCTCCGGCCTGCGCGTGGTGTCGATCAGCTCGGGCGAGGCCCGGCAGTCGTTCAAGCTCGACGCGCTGGACAAGCGGGCCGCCGCGGAACTGCGCCGCGAACTCCTGGGCAACCAGGCCGCCGACGACGAGGCGGCGTCCCCGGCGCGCGACGAGGACGTCATCGCCCGGTTCCGCTGGTCCTGGATCTTCTACAACATCTTCAGCATCTGGGCGCTCCCGCTGGGCGCCCTGATGCTGTGGAGCGCGTACTGGGCCTTTCAGGTCCTCAACGTCGACCTGCTCGTCGCGCTGAACAGCCTGATCGGCTGGAACCGGCTCGGAGTGTGGTGGTCGATCGGCGTCGGGGTCGGCGGGACCTTCCTCGTCGGCTTCCTCGCCATGGCCTTGGGCTTCGTCTCCGGGAACTGGAAGTTCCACCTCGTGCACACCACGACGGACGGCGGCTCCGCGCTGCTGAGCAGGCAGGGCCTGCTCAAGACCCGGGAGGTCTACCGCGAGGACAAGCGGCTGCGCGGCATCCACATCAGCCAGCCGCTGTTCTGGCGGTGGATAGGGCTCACCGAGACCGAGGTCATCTCGACGGGACTGTCGAGCTGGTCGGGCGGCGAGATGGCGAGCACGATCCTGCCCCGCGCGCCGATCGGCGAGGCGCGCCGGGTGGCCCGGCTCGTCCTGCCGGACGGCGCCCGACCGCTCGAAGCCCCGCTGCGCCGCCATCCCCGCACCGCGCTGTACCGGCGGCTGGTGTGGGCGCTGACCGTGCCCGCGATCCTCACCGCCGCGCTGGCCGTGCTCGGGTCGACCGGCGCGCTGCCCGCCTGGGTGTGGCTGATCGCGGCGGCGATGCCGGTCGTGACCGTGCCGCTGGCCGTGGTCGCCTACCGGTCGCTCGGGCACACGCTGGACGGGGAGTACCTCGTGCTGCGGTGCGGCCTGTCGAGGCAGACCACGGCCGCGCTGCAGCGGCAGGCGATCATCGGTTGGAAACTGCGCAGGTCACCGGTGCAGCGGCTGTTCCGATTGATGACCGTGGGGGTGTCGACAGCGGCGGGCACCCGCTATTACCAGGCGCCGGATATCGCCGTCAAGAATGCGATCTCGTTCACCCGGGAATCGACGCCCGACCTGGTCGCACAGTTCCTCGAATGTCCCACCCGAAATCCACCACCTGACCGCGAGCAGGTGAAACTGCCGCATAAGGTTCCGCATCGCGGCACCGCTGCCGACTCGCCCACCGATTCGCCGGGCGAGCCTAGATCACCTGCGCGGGAGATTTGGGAGACGAGAAAACAATGAGGAAGACACACCTCGCCAACGGCCTCGTGGTGAGCGCGATCGGCCTCGGCTGCAGCTCGATGTCACACGGATACGGCCCCCGCGACCGGGACAACGACGAGTCGATCCGGGTCATTCAACGCGCGCTCGACCTCGGTGTCGATCTCTTCGACACCGCCGACGCGTACGGCCCGTTCACCAACGAACTGCTCCTGGGCCAAGCCCTGGGAAACCGCACGCACAACGCGAAGATCGCCACCAAGTGCGGCCTGGTCACCGCGCCGGACGGCACGTTCCGCCGCGACGGCAGGCCGGAGCACCTGCGGGCGGCCTGCGACGGCTCGCTGCGCAGGCTGCGGGTCGACGCGATCGATCTGTACCAACTGCACCGCGTCGACCCCAAGGTCCCGCTGAGCGAGACGTGGGGCGCGCTGGGCGAGCTGGTCGCCGAGGGCAAAGTCCGCGCGCTCGGGATCTCGCACGCGACCGTCGACGAACTCGACGAGGTGCACGCGATCTGGCCGATCACCGCCGTGCAGTACGAACTGTCGGTCTGGGCCACGGGCAACCGCGGCGACGTCCTGCCGTGGTGTCGCCGCAACGGCGTGGGATTCCTCGCCTTCGCGCCGGTCGGCCGCGGCTACCTGTCCGGCAAACTCGGCCCGTCCACCCTGATCGACGGCGATTCCCGCAACCGCGACCCCCGGTTCGGCGCCGAGGCGATGCACACCAACCAGACCATCGTGGAGCGCCTGCGCTCGGTCGGCGCGCGCCACGGCGCGACGGCGGCCCAGGTGGCGATCGCGTGGACGTTCGCCCAGGGCCCCGAGGTCGTGCCGATCCCGGGGACGCGGCGGCTGCAGTGGCTCACCGAGAACGTGGCCGCCGCCGACCTGCGGCTCACCGCGGCCGACCTGCGCGACATCGACGAACTGCCCGCCGCCATGGGGGAGATGAGCTGGGACAACACCCGGGACCGCGACACCGGCAGACGGACCGAACCGGCCCAGACCAGCCGCACCTGACGGCCAGGGCATCGCACGAGACGATTGGACAACCCCTTTGCTCTTCCCCCACACGACCTCGCGCCGCACCGTGCTGCGCCCCGCGGTCAAGGGCGATCACCCGAGCTTCCTCGGCACCCTGCTGCGCACCGGGATCGAGAGCGTCCGCCCGGGGGCCGCGGCGAACCCGGATCTGGCCAGGCGCAGCAACGCCGCCTTCATCGTCACCCAGCGCGGCAACGGGGATGTACTGGGCTTCAGCACGCTGTTCGGGCTCGATCCGGCCGGGCACATCAAGTCCGGTGTCTACCTGGACCCGCAGAAGGCGCGGCTCGGGATCGGCAGTGAGGTCATCTACCTGTCGATCAACTACGCGTTCGCGTCGTTCAACATCGACCAGGTGATCACCCAGACCACCGAGGCCAGCTTCGACACGTTCGGTCTGTCCACAAGCGACAACGAGGGTCCTGGCGGCATGGGCATCCTGCGGGATCACCTCTACTTCCGCGGCCGGAACTGGGATCTGCACACGTTCCAGATCAAGCGCCAGGAATGGGAGGGCCAGGTGAACAACACGGAGATCCAGCGCCTGCTGTCGGCGCCGCACGACTGGCGCTCGGCTCCCGACGAAGTCCTGCTTTCCCAGTGCGACTAAGGAGAATCAGTGGCAGGCCCGCAATCGCCTCGACAGGTCACGGTGCTCGGCTCGTCGGGACTCCTCGGCACAGCCGTGGCTCGGCAGTTGGCGAGCCAGCGGATTCGGCTCCGGCTGGTCGGGCGTAGGCCGACGGCCGTCCCGCCGTCGGCGCTGGCGGACGTCGAGGTCCGCACCGTCGACCTGACGACGCCGGGTGCGGTCGCCGACGCGGTCGCGGGGTCCGCCGCGGTGGTGCACCTGATCTCGCACAACGCGGGGCCCGGCACGTGGCGAGTGTCCACAAGCGACACCATGGCCGAGCGGGTCAACCTCGGCCTGGTGCGCGACGTCGTCGACGCCATCCGGGCACAGCGGCCGGAGCGCCCCCCGGTGGTCCTGTTCGCGGGCTCGATCTCGCAGTCGGCGGCACACGCGGGCAATGACACCGACGCCGAGGAAGCGCTGACCGTCTACGACCGGCACAAGCTCGGCGCGGAGCGGGTGCTGACCGAGGCCACCGCGGAAGGTCTGGTGCGGGCCAGTTCGCTGCGGCTGGCGACGCTGTACAGCCGGGGCACCGACGACCCGGAACTCGACCGCGGCGTGGTCGCCGCGATGACGCGCCGGGCGTTCGCCGACCAGGAGCTGACGATGTGGGGCGACGGCTCCGCCAAGCGCGACCTGCTCTGTGTGGACGACGCGGCCCGCGCGTTCGCCGCCGCACTGGACCACGTCGACGTCGTCGCGGGCAGGCACTGGGCGGTCGGGAGCGGCCTGCAGACCAGCGTCCGCGACCTGTTCACGATGATCGCGAAGGTGGTCGCGACGCAGACCGGGCGGGCGCCGGTCCCGGTCACCTCGACCGTGCCCGCCGACTACGCGGTGCCGACCGACCTGCTCGACTTCGGGGTCGACCCCGCGCAATTCCAGCAGGCCACCGACTGGTGCGCGCGGGTGCCGCTGCTCGACGGCCTGGAGAACCTCGCGGCCGTCGTCGCGCGCGGCGCCACGGCGTGAGGAGGGGTTCATGCGCGTCCTGCTGGTGGTCAGCCCGCTGAAGTCCAACTTCCAGTACCTGGTGCCGCTGGCGTGGGCGCTGCGCACGGCCGGGCACGACGTCCGGGTGGCCGGTCAGCCGTGGTTCGCCGACGTGATCACCCAGGCCGGGCTGACCGCGGTGCCGGTCGGCCGCGACAGCGACCCGTGGCGGATCACCGAGTACCGGCCGGACAAGCTCGCGGCGATGCGGTTCGGCATCATGGCGCCCTACGACGCGTTCGACGATCCGGCGAAGGCGACCTGGGAGTACCTGCGGCCCGGTATGGCCGAGGCCGTGCGCGGGTGGCACCGGGTGGGCAATGTCCCGGTGATCACGGGTCTGGTGGAGTTCGCCCGGCACTGGCGTCCCGCGCTGGTCATCTGGGACCCGCTGTCGTTCGCGGGCGCGATCGCCGCGAAAGCCTGCGGTGCCGCGCACGTCCGCCTGCTCGACGGCATCGACGTCTTCGGTGGCGTCCGCCAACTCTTCCTTCGCCTCAAAGCCGAGCAACCGCTTGCGCGGCAAGCAGATCCGCTCGCCGACTGGCTCGGTGGCTACGCCCGCAAGTACGGCGGCGAGTACACCGAGGACATGGCCACCGGTCACGCGACCGTCGACCAGTTCCCGCTCAGCCTGCAAACCGAGGCACCCGATCTCGACTATCTCCGCATGCGGTACATCCCCTACGGCGGCTCGGCCACGGTCCCGGCCTGGCTCCAGAAACCGCCGACAAAGCCGCGTGTGGCCCTCACCATGGGCCTCGCCGCCACCGAGATATACCGCGGTTACACCATCAACACCCAGGACATCCTCACCGCGCTCGCCGATCTCGACATCGAACTCGTCGCGACCATCGCCGAATCCGAGCAGAAGAAACTCACCCACGTTCCGAACAACGCCAGAATCGTGTCCTACGCGCCCTGGCACGCGCTGGCGCCCACCTGCGCCGCGGTCATCCACCACGCGGGCGCCGCCACCCTGGCCACCACCGCCCGCCACCCCGTCCCCCACCTCGCCCTGCATCACCACAACGATCAGCCGATCCTCGGCCGCAAACTGGCCGACCACGGCGCGGGACTCGAACTGCACACCACCGAGGCCACCGGACCCCTGGTCCGCGAAAGCCTGCTGCGCCTGCTCACCGAGCCCCTTTTCACCCAGCGCGCCGCCGACCTCGCGGCCGAAATCCACGCCCTCCCCACCCCCAACCAGCTCGTCCCCGATCTCGAACAACTCGCCGAAAAGCACCACACCCCCCTCTACTGAACACAGGAACCACCATGCGCATCCTGTTCGCCGTCTATCCCGAGCGCACGCATTTCCTGTCGATGGCGCCAATGGCGTGGGCACTGCGCACCGCGGGCCACGAAGTCCGCGTCGCCAGCCAACCCGATTTCGCCGCCACCATCACCCAGGCCGGGCTCACCGCGGTGCCCGTGGGCGGTCGCAGCGAAGTCCGGCAGCTCATCACCCGGGTCCCGAACTGGATCGACGACGCCGCGACCGGCGGCATGCCCAGGCTCTACGACGCGGCCGACCGGCGCCCCGAGGACATCACGTGGGCGTACCTGCGGGACGGCTACCAGGCGCAGGTCGAGCGCTGGCACAAGGTGACCAACTTCCCGATCACCGCCGACCTGGTCCGCTTCGCCCAGCACTGGCGGCCGGACCTGGTCATCTGGGAGCCGCTGACCTACGCGGGCGCGATCGCCGCCACCGCCTGCGGCGCGGCCCACGCCCGGCTGGTGTTCGGCGTCGACATGTACGGCGTCACCCGCGATCACTTCCTGCGCCTCAAGGCAGAACAGCCCGCCGAGGCTCACGACGACGCGATGGCCGCGTGGCTGGGCGGCTACGCCCGCAAGCACGGCGCGGACTTCACCGAGGACATGATCACCGGCCAGTTCAGCATCGATCTGGTGCCCCCGTCGCTGCAGAAGCGCGCCGACCGGCGGTACGTCCCGATGCGGTACGTGCCCTACGGCGGTCCGGCGGTCATCCCGAAGTGGCTCCAGGTCCCGCCCGAGCGGCCACGGGTGGCCCTCACCCTGGGACTGTCCTCAAGCGACTACGACCGGCAGTACGCGGCCAGTGTCCAGGACATCCTCGACTCCGTGGCCGACCTCGACATCGAGCTGGTCGCCACCATCTCAGCGGCCGAGCAGGCCAAGCTCGCCCGCGTCCCCGACAACGCGCGGCTCGTCCCGTTCGTGCCGCTGCACGCGCTCGCGCAGACCTGCACCGTGGTGATCCACCACGGCGGCTTCGGCACCCTCGCGACGACAGCGCTGCACGCGGTGCCCCAGTTGATCCTGCCGTGGGACAACGACGGTCCGGCGCTGGCCAGGGGGGTCGCCGAGGTGGGCGCGGGGCTGACCATGCACCCCGCGCGGGCGACCGGCCAGGCCATTCGCGAGAACGTGGTCCGGCTCATCGACGACCGGGCGTTCACCGCGGGCGCGGCCCTGCTGCGCGACGAACTGCTGGCGATGCCGACCCCGAACGAGGTCGCGGCCGACATCGAACGGCTGGTCGCCGAGTCTGGACACCGCTCGTCCCAGCCAACCCTCCTCAGCCGGAGCTGACCGCCATGCGCGTCCTGTTCGCCACCAACCCCCTGAGCACCACGTTCCGGTACACGGTGCCGTTGGCGTGGGCGCTGCGCACCGCAGGCCACGAGGTCCGCGTCGCCAGCCAGCCCGCGTTCGCCGACGAGATCACCCAGGCAGGCCTCACCGCCGTGCCGGTCGGCCACGACGCCGCGCGGATGTGGGCGAGATCGGCCGTGTCGGACGATCTGGACGTCCAGCGCGCGGGCATTCCCGCGCCGTACGACGCTTTCGACGATCCGGCGAAGGCCACCTGGGAGTATCTGCGGCCCGGCCTGGCCGAGGCCGTGACCGGGCAGGTCCGGGCGGCCAACTTCCCGCTGATCGCGGGTCTGGTGGAGTTCGCCCGGCACTGGCGCCCCGCCCTGGTCATCTGGGACCCGCTGTCGATGGCGGGCCCGATCGCGGCGAAAGCCTGCGGCGCGGCCCACGCCCGGCTGCTCTTCGGCATCGATGTGTACGGCGGCGTCCGCCAACTCTTCCTCAGGCTCAAGGCCGAGCAACCGCTTGCGCGGCAAGCAGATCCGCTGGCCGACTGGCTCGGCAGCTACGCCCGCAAGTACGGCGGCGAGTACACCGAGGACATGGCCACCGGCCACGCCACCATCGACCAGTTCCCGCTCAGCCTGCAAACCGAGGCACCCGGCCTCGACTACCTCCGCATGCAGTACATCGCCTACGGCGGAGCGGCCACCGTCCCCGCCTGGCTCCAGAAACCGCCGACAAAGCCGCGCGTCGCCCTCACCATGGGCCTCTCCGCGACCGAGATCTACAGCGGCTACACCATCAACGCGCAAGAAATCTTCGATTCGCTGGCGGATCTGGACATCGAACTCGTCGCCACGATCGCCGAATCCGAACAGAAAAAGCTCACCCGAATCCCGGACAACACCAGAGTCGTGTCCTACGCGCCGTGGCACGCCCTGGCACCCACCTGCGCCGCGGTCATCCACCACGCGGGCGCCGCCACCCTCGCCACCACCGCCCGCCACCCCATCCCCCACCTCGCCCTGCACTACCACTTCGACCA